>JBBRUE010000193.1:0-9525 GCA_038248085.1 Myxococcales bacterium
CGACGCGCGCCTGCTCGAGCAGGGCCCGGCCGGCGGCGGCCAGCGAGTCGAGCATCGGAGAGAGGCGACGGGCCACCACCGCGACGTTCTGCCCGCGGCGGGTGATCGACAGCGTCACCAACTGCCCCGTCTTGCAGGTGACGTCGAGCTCCACGCTGCGGCCTTCGTCGGGCAGGGTGAGCGAGGTCGGCTCGACGAAGTCGAGGAGCGCGCGGCCCCCGAGATCCTTGGCGCCGCACAGCACCTCGAAGGGGCCGTTGCTCATCAAGATCGTCAACGACACGTCGCAGAGCGCCGCGGGCGCATCGACCATGTCGAAGAACGCCTTGAAGGCGTCGACGCCGGGGCCGTTGAGCCCGAAGGGGCGCGCGCCCGGGTCAGTCTTCATGCGCGGCCGCCTTGTCGAGGTCGACGATCTTCGAGGTCCCCACGTACGCCTTCGTTTCGTAGCGGGTGATCTTGCCGATCTTCTTGACGATCTCGGCCATGCGTTCGGCCTCGCGGTAGATGATGTCGACCGGGCGCCACGTCGGCTCGGTCTCCTTGATCTTCCGCTTGAGGAGTTCGGCGTAGCCCATGACCGAGGTGAGCGGCTGGTTGAGTTCGTGCGCCGCGGTGCCGGCGAGCGCGACGATCACCGCGTTCTTTTCGCTCTCGAGCAGGCGGGCCTCGGCGTCGGTCAACTTGCGCTCGAGCGAGAGCCGGTCGCGCAGGTCGGTGAAGATGCCGACGGTGGCCGACTCGCGGGAGCCCTCGTAGATGATCGACGCGGAGAGGTTGACCGGGATGCGCTCGCCGGTGCGCGAGACGATCTCCGCGCGGCTCGACGACAGCCGCCCGGGGCCGCCTGACTCGTTCGAGCGGAGCTTCTTCATCAGCTCGCGCGAGAGCCCCTCGGGGTACAGCTGCGTGACGTGCAGCTTGCCGATGGCTTCCTTGGCCGGGTAGCCGCAGATGGCCTCCGCGGCCTTGTTGAAGAGGATGATGTTCCCCTTCATGTCGGCGGCGATGATCGCGTCGACCGAGCTGTCGATGAGGCGCTCGAGGAAGTCGGAGGTCTGGCGCAGCTCCTCGGCCATCTGGCGCTGGAGCGTGACGTCGCGCATGGTGAGGATCGCCACGCCGTCACCCGCGTCGCCCTTGAGCTGGGCCGCCGAGACCGAGAGGGTGAGGCGCCGCCCCATCGACGTCTTGGCGTGCAGATCGACGTCGTTCTTCACCTGCCCTTTCGAGACGGCGAACAGCACGTCGAGCAGGAGCGCCTCGTCGCTGGGGTTGGTGAGGGTGTTGATGTGTTTGCCCTCCGACTCCTGTGGCTTGAGATCGAGCAGGGCCTGGCCCGCAGGGTTGAGCGAGAGCACGCACGCCCGCGCATCGACGATCGCCACGCCGTCGGAGAGGTGGTCGAAGTAGGCAGCGTAGCGCTTCATGTCCGCCACCCGTTCTTCGGCGGCGATGCGGGCCGACTTCTCCTTCTCGCGCTGCCCGCGGATGCGCTCGAGCTGGCGCACATTGCGGAAGGCAACGGCCGTGGCGTGGGCGACGGTGGTGAGGAACTCGACCTCGCGCAGGTTGAAGGGACCCACGGTGCAGCGGCGCAGCAACATGATGCCCTGTACCTGGCCGCGCACCGTCAAGGGGAGCGCCGCGAGGTTGCGGATGCCGCGGGCGGTTACGGTCGCCTTGACGTCTTCGAGCAGCGGGTGGGAGGGCGCGTCTTCGACGATGACCGGCTTGCCGGTGCGGAGCACCTCGCGCACCTCCGGGTAGCGGGCGAGATCGATGCGGTGGTCCTTGAGGCCGGCGTCGTCGCTGGCGGCGATGATTGTGCCCTCGCCACGCTCGCCGTCGACCACCACCAGCGCCACACGGTCGATGTGCATCTCTTCGGCGAGGCGCCGGGTGACGTCGTGGAGCAGCTCGCCCACGTCGGTCGCTTCGGCGTAGCGCGCGGTCAGTTCGAGCAGCACCTGGAGATCGCGCTGGCGCTGCTGGGCCTCTTTGAGCATCGCCAGGCGCGCGCGCAGGTGGGCGAGCCGGGGAACCAGTTCTTTTTCAACGGCGCCGGGCGCGACGACCTCGAGCACGACCGCGTCGACGGAGGGCTCGGGCGTGGTGATGCCGAGAATGGCAGCCCGGGGCGCCTTCTCGGTGAGCAGCGCACGTGAAGCCGCCGAAGACGGGGCTCCGAGATCGACGATCGCGACGTCGAGATCCGGGGTGATCGCGTCGACGACCGGGACCCCCGAGGCTTCGAGCAACGCCCTGATCTGCGCATGGCGGGCTCCATCAAGCGGGAGCACCGCGACGGGCCTGTGGGAGGGCGGGGGCACTGCTCGGTTCTAGCGCGAATCGGCAGCCGGCAACGACAAAGCCCCACCGACCGGGAAGGAGGTGGGGCTCGAGGTGCTTCTCGTGGCGGAGCGCCTCAGTACACCGACATCGAGAAGGTGCCGTCGGTGCTCTGCACCTTGAAGCCTGCCCCGCCGCCGTACTGCTGGTAGCTCGGCTGGGCCTGATACTGCTGCTGCCCGTAGGGCTGTCGCCGATAGCCGCTGGAGACCCACACCCACTGCTGCGTGGTCTCGTAGTGACCGGGGCTCGAGATCACCTGGTAGCTGCCCTGCGCGCAGCGCTTCCCGCCGCCGCGGCCCCAGCCACGGCGGTGATGTTCACCGCCGCCGTAGCACTGGCCGGGCACCCACACCTGCTGCTGCGACCCGGGAACCCAGCGTTGGGTGTTCTGCAACTCGTAGAGGCCGTTGGCGGCGACCTGGCCCTGCGGCGCGGACTGGGGACGGGCGCCACACCCGCGTCCGGTCTGCACGGGCGCGGCTGGGTGGTACCCGTCGTCGCCATCGAAGTCGTCTGCGCGCGCGACCTGGGCGCCCATCGCCGCCACCGCCACCACGAGTCCAAGGAGTGTTCGGTTCATGGGCCTTCTACGGGGACTGCGACCGAAAGATTCACCCGCGTGTAGGCTGCCGCGCCCATGAGCTACCACCGTGATGATGTGAAGGCCCCGCGCGTCGCAGGCTTCGCCCTCAAGGCCTTCGTCGGCGCCCTCGAGAGTGGGGTCGGCCCGGTCCTCCTCGACAAGCTGGTCAAGGACAGCGGCATCGAGCGGTGGCGTGAGTTGCTGGCCGGTGACGCGCCGCCGGTACAGCACCCGCTGCCGCACCCTGCCCCGCCCCGTGAGATTCCCACCGCGACCGAGCAGGCGGCCCGGGTCATCTCGGCTTCGCAGGGCTCGAAGCAGGAGACCGTGGCGCGCTTCGCGGCGGCGTACCGGGATGGAACGGATCCGGTGGCTGTCGTACGGAAGCTCCACCAGGAGATCGAGCGACTCGACGGCCGCGACGAGCGGCTGGGGATCTTCGTCGCGCGCAAGCCAGAGGAGGTGCTCGCCGCGGCGGAGGCCTCGGCCCGGCGGATCAAGGCGGGTGGTGCGCTGAGCGTGCTCGACGGCGTGCCAGTGGTGCTCAAAGACGAGGTCGATCTCGCGGGCTTCGTCACCACCCTGGGCACGCGCTTTCGCAAGGAGGTCGCGACGAAGGACTCGACGGTCGCCGCGCGCTTGAAGGCCGCGGGGGCGATCATCCTCGGCAAGGCGAACATGAACGAGATCGGCATCAACCCGATCGGCCTCAACCCGTGGCACGGCGCGGCGCGCAACCCATGGAACCGGGGTCACATCACCGGGGGCAGTTCCAGCGGCTCGGGGGCGGTGGTCGCGGCGGGGCTCTCGCCGTTGAGCATCGGCGCCGACGGCGGTGGCTCGATCCGCATCCCCGCCGCGCTGTGCGGCATCGTCGGGCTCAAGGCGACCTGGGGCCGCATTCCCGAGACCGGCGTCCCCCCGCTGTGCTGGCACGTAGGCCACGTGGGGCCGATGGGGCTGACGGTCGATGACGTGGCTGCGATGTACGCGGTGCTCGCCGGCGCCGACGATCATGACGTCATCTCGAAGCTACAGCCCCCTCCACACCTCGAGGACTACGAGAACGGCGCACTGGCGGGTATTCGCCTCGGCATCTGCTGGGCGTGGTTCGAAGACGCGTCGCCCGACGTGGTGGCGCGGTGCCGCGCGGCGGTGAAGGTGCTGACCGATGCCGGCGCGACGATCGTCGAGATCCCCGGGCCGGACCTCAATGCAGTGCTGTGGACCCACAGCACCCTGATTCTCTCAGAGATGTGTGAGTCGATGCGGCCGCAGATCGAGGCCGACGTGTCCCAGTTCGGCCTCGACTCGCGCACCAACCTCGCCATCGGCCAGCACCTGCGCTCGACCGACTACGTGCACGCGCTGCGGCACCGCCACGCGATGACCCGCGACTGGCTGGCGATCATGCAGACCTGCGACGTGGTGGTGACGCCCACCACCGCGACCACGGCGCCGGCGATCCCCGAGTCGACGCTGCCCGACGGCGAGTCGAACCTCCCCGTGGTCGACGCCCTGATGCGCTTCATCCGCGTGGCCAACATCACCGGGTTCCCGGCGATTTCCGTCAACGCGGGCTTCGATCGCGACGCGCTGCCGGTCGGAGTGCACCTGATGGGGCGGCCCTATGAAGAGAACCTGTTGCTGCGCCTGGCCCGGGTCATCGAGCGGAACACCGAGGTCCGCACGCCGCCGGACCACGCGAGCGCGCTGCCGTGACCGCGAAGGGCGAGTACCGCACCACGCGCTGTGCGGCGCGCGGGCACCCGGAGTTCACGCTGTGCTTCCGCCGGGAGGTGCCGGTGGAAGGGCTCGAGCAGATGCTGGTGGGCTACTTCGAGGGCGCCGTGGTGGGTGCGGGGGCGCAGTTCAAAGCTGGGCAGACCGTGCAGATGGGCTGGGCGACGTTGCGCCTCACCCAGCGCGAAGACGGAACCTTCGGGGTGCTGGAGCCCGATCTCCAGCACGAACTCAAGTGGATCGAGTCGGTCGACCAGTCGCTCCTCGAGACCTGGCGGCAGAAGGAAGTGCTCGACAGCCTCGGGCTGCTGGCGCGCGCCGACTATCCGCGCCAGGCGCTGCAGGCCGTCGTCTGCAGCCGCGCGTGGGACGCCCCCTCCTTCGTGATGGGCCGCACCGAGCCCAGCGCGCCGACGGACTCCGGCTGGTTCGTGGGCTGCCTGGACGACGCGCACGACCACCAGGTCCCCGATGCCCTCTCGGTGTTGCCGTTGATCGAGGTGGCGGTACGGGTGCCGCCGCTCACGCAGTTCTTCGCGCTACCACAGGGCACCGACGTGGTGGTCTCGGGACCGGGGCGGCTGCGGGCGCGGGTCTTCGTCGACGGCGAAGAGGTGAGGCCCCGGGCGGCGAGCTACCTCGACGCGCTCAACCGCCAGGACTGAAGTCGCTCGACACCGGCGCACAGGTGGGAAAGCCTGCGCCCCTTCTTTCAGCAAGGAACTGGAATACCCATGGCCCAGGTCACGCTCCGCGATCTCACCACCAACGAAGACATCATCGTTCCTCCCGAGGGCTACATCTTCGGGCGTGTCGGCGGCGACGCCGACATCCAACTCGAGGACAACTCGATCTCCCGCCGACAGGCGCGGGTGTCGCTCAAGGGTGGGCTCTGGCTGCTCGAGACCCTCGCGGTGCCCCAGGGCGCGCGGGCGCCCCGGCCGATCCAGCTCGAGGAAGGCGCGTCGTTCAACGTCGGCCAGAGCGAGTTCGAGGTCGTGCAGATCGAGCAGGACGAGGAGCCGGATCCGGCGGCGAAGACCTTCGCCCCACAGAAGGGGAAGCCGATGCTCTCGCCGGCCGCCCCGGCCAAACGGGCGCCCACGGCACCCAACGCGAAGACGACGCCTTCGCCTGCACAGAAGCGGCCGGCCGCAGCACCCGCGGATGACGGGGCCTCAGACGAGGCACCGGCCAAGGGCTTCGGAGCGATGTTCGTCGCCGCACCCAAGGGCCTCGCCTACTACCTGCTCAACGTCCCCAAGCTGCTGGTGAACCCCATCGGGACGGTGCGCAAGACCATCGAGGAACTCCCCAACGAGTCGATGGGGAAGATCGAGCTCATCGGGTACGCGCTGCCCGCGCTGGTGGTGAGCATGCTGCTGTCGAGCTTCGCCACCGGCCTCGCCCTGCTCATCGGGCCGACGCACACGTTCTCGCTGATGTCCTTCATTCCGATCGTGCCGGCGATCAGCGCGGTGATCGGCGCGATCGTCACCGGCTTCGTCTTCCACCCGGTGCTGACGTGGATCATCACCAAGCTCAAGGGTGAGTCGGACGCGCGCTCGCGCACCAACTACTTCCTGCAGACGATGACGCTGACGATCCTGCTCGCCGTGCCCCAGTCGCTGGGCATCATCCTGGCGTCGGTGCCGATCCCCTTCATCAACCTGCTGGGTCCGCTGCTGATGGTGGTCGCCTCGCTGGTCACCTTCTACGTCACGTACCAGTGGTTCGTGGCCTTCAAGGTCGTGAAGTGGGTCTACATGGTGATCAAAGTGTTCGCCGTGCTCTCTGTGCTGTTCGCGGCTCTCGGCTTCGTGCAAGGCGTGATCGCGACCATTCGCGGCTTCGGGAGTGGAGGGAGCAGCGCGACGGCCACGGCCGAGGCCGGCGATACGGCCGCGCCCGAGCTCGAAGAGATGCCGACCGACCCCGAAGAGGCAAAGGCGTGGGCCAAGAAGCGCACCGACGCGGCGATGGCGAAGGCGGCCGAGATGCAGAAGAAGGCCCAGGCGCAGGCGGACGACGCGATCGCCAAGGCGGACGACGCGACGGCCGCGGTGAAGGACGAGCCGAAGAAGGAGCCGGTCGCGAAGGCCGAGCCGAAGACCGAGCCCCGGGTGGAGCCGAAGGCCGCGCCGGAGCCTGTCGCGGTCAAGGACACGCCCCCGCCCCCGAAGGAAGAGACGGTCGCCCCGAGCACCGGCGCCTACGGAACGTTCGCGCGCCGCCGCGACACCATCGAGAAGCTCTTTGAGAACGACCCCACGGTGCTGGCCAGGAGCAACGACCTGCAGAAGCTCTACGGCGACTACCTCGAGGCGGCCTACGACCTCGACAAGAAGTGGGGCAAGGACACGGGCAAGAACCCGGACCACGCGAAGCTGAACGCGCGCCTGCGTGACGCCGAGCTGTTCGGGAAGACTGGCAAGACCATCGACCAGCTCGCCGGCAAGCTCGGCGTCAAGTGAGGACGGGTCAGCGGCCCTGCCGGCGTTCCGGCAGGTAGCCGTTGGCGTGCAGCCAGGCCTCCGACTCCACCTTCGGCTTGTCGCTCGGGCGCCACGCGAGCTCGACGACGAGTTCGCCCCACATCGAGGCCTTGCGACCCTGGCGGCGTTCCATCGAGGCGGTGTCGGGGGTGGTGTTGCGCTCGTTCATGGGTCTCTCCGTGGAGGTGGAACAGGTGGCTACGGACCTGATCCAACGCGCAACGGGGCCCGCGTCAAAAAAACCGCTCAGTCTCGCGGACGAAGGAGCGCGCGGATGACGAGCCCCTCCTTCACGTGGATGACCCGCCGCTCGCCGGCGCAGCGCCAGGTGTCGGGGTTGGTCTTCAACTTCCAGCCGGTCGGGCCGATCACCTCGTTGACCCACTTCGGCTTCACCTCGACGCTGAAGCTGTCGCAGCCCATCGACCAGCGGTGCACGTCGTTGACGTCGACCTTCACGATCGCGTGCACCACCGTACCGTCGGGGCCCGGGTAGATGTGGAAGGCCGCGTCTTCGGGCGGCGAGGGGCACATCGCGTAGTCGCAGAGGAACGCAACGCGCTCCTTCGCAGTGGCGAGGCTGGTGGATCGGTGCTCGTCGGACCCGCTCTTCGGGCACCCCGCCAACACCAGCGTGGCGCCGAGGAGCAGGCTCCTCACTGCTTCACTTCGTTGCAGCTCAGTCCGCTGGCCGGGGCGCAGTTCTGGCCGATGAGGCACCCGCCACCGCCCTGGAAGTCGACGCAGCGAATGGAGCGGCAGTCCGTGTCGTTGACGCACGCGCGCCGGCTGATGCTGCACTCGCCCGCGCTGCAGGTCTCCTGGGCACAGTCGTCGTCGACCTGGCACGAGCAGAAGCCGTTCTCGTCCCCTTCCTCGACGCCGCACCTGCCCGAGCAGGAGCCGTTGGGCTGACCGGGCGCCTTGACGCAGGCTCCGCCGCGCTTGCACTCGGCGTCGGTGGCGCACGGGAGCCCGGGGTTGGTCGGGCAGCCGGGGTTGGTGCGCGAGCAGGCCCACTGGCTGACGACGACGATGACGTCCTGACAGGCGTAGCCGCGCGGGCACGACTGGCCGGCGCCGCAGTCGGTGCCGCAGAAATAGTTTCCCGGGTGCCGGGTGTCGATGAGGCAGTAGTTGGGGCCGGTGCCGCAGATGCTGGTGCCCCCGCCGAAGTTACAGTTGTCGCAGTACGGGTGCAGGCGGGTGTCGTAGTCGTCGTAGCAGCTTGCGCGGGGCGAGCCGGCGTCGGGCTGGACGCCACAGGTCTCGCCGAAGCGGCAGAACGTCGAGTCAGCGCAGAACTCGGGGTCGCAGGTGCCGATGGTGCACCGCGCGAGGGCCTCGGGCGTGGTGCCGGTGCAGCTGCAGGCCACGTCACCGCAGCGGCAGCTGGTGCCAGCGCAGTCACCGCTGGTGCGGCAGCCGGCGACGCAGCGCGAGCGGGCGATGTCGCAGACCTCGCCCAGCACGCACTGAATGTCGGAGGAGCAACGCCCGCGCGGTATGCACTGCCCGCTCGAGGTGTCGCAGAAGGTCGCGGTGTCGGCGCAGTCCTGGTTGTTCTCGCAGCCCGAACGGTCCTGGCAGAAACCGGCCACGTTGCAGAACTGCGCGCCGGGGCAGGCCTCGTCGGTGCGGCAGTAGCAGACGCCCGTCTGGCTCTCGCAGCGGTAGGCGGAGGCCGGGCTGCCGCACTCGCGGTCTTCCCGGCAGCCCTTGCCGCCGAGCTTCGTGTCACGACATCCGAGCAGCGCCAATGCGGCCAGGGCGAGAAGACCGAGTCTCATGGTGTGAAGCTGCTGCTCAGGGCGATGGTGTAGCTGGACCAGCTCACCCCGGAGAGCGTGTCGTAGGTCCACTGGTTGTAGGCAAACTTCGGCGCCCGGCTCGAGAGGATGGCGATGAAGAGCTGGTTGCCCGCCTCTTCGCGGTTGAGCTTGTCGACGGCGGCTTGCGGCACCACCACCTGCGTCTCGGTGCCGGGGAGCACCATGCTCCACACGGTGACGTTGCCGAAGAGAGTCGGCCGGAGGATCTCGATGTTGTGCAGGTTGGGCACGGGCCCGGGGTCGACCGTCCACGCGATGGTGCCGGTGAAGTTGCCCATCGGCTGCGTGATGTTCGGCGCGGGCAGCATCGGCCCGATGGTGACGCCCATCGTCATGTCGCCCGGCTGGCGGCGGAAGTAGTAGCTGACCGGGTACGACGAGGCGCTCGCCGACTCGTTGAGGAAGATGAAGTTCGAGCCGTCGAGGTGCGGGAAGCTGGGGAAGGAGAGGCTGGCGGCGCTCGAGGCGACGCTGCTCTTCGCGCCCATGCCCGTGCCCCAGTTGTTGGGGTTGGGCA
>JBBRUE010000194.1:0-9510 GCA_038248085.1 Myxococcales bacterium
CGAGGTGGCGACCGCCAGCGAGCAGCAGACCAGCGGGGTGACGCAGATCAACACCGCGGTCAGCCAGATGGACCGCATCACCCAGTCCAACGCGGCCAACGCGGAAGAGTCGGCCTCGGCCAGCGAGGAGATGTCGGCGCAAGCAGTGGAGCTCAGCGACATGGTCGAACAACTCGGTGAGCTGGTGAACGGCGCCGGCGCCACCCGGTCGCTTTCGACCGCGCGCCGTCCCCAGCCGCAGCCCTCACCGCGACGGACGGCGGCGGCGCCTGCCAAGCGTCGCGGAGCCGGCTTCGAGGCCCTGCCCTCGGCGGCGATCGACCCCGCCGTCATCCCCTCGGCTGAGGTCCACGAGCTGCAAGAGTTCTGAACGGGTCGCCCACGCGGGCGGCAGTTGGAATCCCCGCCGGCGACCTCAGGTGCGCAGCTCCCGGCGACGCCTGAGCAACCCCAGCAGCCCGAACACCGCGAGCGCCGGAGACACCGTGTTGCACCCGCACCCGCTGCTGCCGAAGTTCAGCGGCGCGAGCCCCCCATCGGGCGCGCCTGCACCGGCGTCGACCCCGCCATCGACCCCGGCATCGACCCCGGCGTCCACCACCGGACCGGGCCCGGCATCCACTCCACCATCGACCCCCGCGTCGTCGGGGAGCGAGGTGATGGCCCGCCCGAAGACCTGCTCGCTGAGCGTCGACGACGAGAAGCGCTGGTACACCAGCACCCCGTCCGCCTCGATGGTCGGGCCGGTGGTCGCGACGTCGACCAGGCCCCCGCTGGAGACCACCTTCGGCGCGTGCAGACCCGGGCGGGCGACCCAGACCTGCGCCGCGCTGTCGACCCAGGTGAACACCGGCGGTGCTCCCGGTGCCAGCCGCAAGGGGCCGAGCAACGAGCTCGGGTTCGGGGTGGAGATCAGCACCGCCGGCGACAGCTGGTCGTTCGCCTCCAGCGACGCGGTGAGGAAGCCACCGGGCGCGCGCCACGCGAGCTGGAAGTTGAAACCATCGTGGGTCACGGCCGGCTGCACCGCTTCCCCCGGAAGGCACACGCCCACGCCGCTGGGCTTCACGGAGCCCCAGCAGACGTGACGCGACACCATCGCGCTCCCCTGCCACACCGCGAGGCACGCCCCGCGCAGACACTCGAGGTCGAGCCCGCTCACGTTCTCCGGTGAGGTGAGGGTGTCGGTGGTGGTGCCACCGTCGCTCAGAAAGCGTTGTACCTGAACGTCGTTCTCCCCCCGGGACCACGCGGCGACGAAGTTCGTCCCGTCGAAGGCGGCCACCGGGTCTTCACCGGGCGCGGGGATGTTGCCGTCGATGGTGAACGGGGCGCTCAGGGGCGTCGTCGCCGTGCCCTTCTGCACCACCACCCCACGAATCGTGGCCCCCTGGAGCCCGACCTCGCGCCACACCACGAGGGCGCGCGGCCCGGGGGCCACGGCGACGTCGACGCTTTCGATCTGTGTCGACGTCGGCACCGAGGCGAGCGACACCCCGGCGTCACCCAACGCAAACTGGCCCTGCGCCGTGCGAGTGAGCCAGTTGCCGCGAAGCTCATCGGAGCCCTGACGCCACACGGCGAGCCCTGTCTCACCCAACAACGACACCCGGGCCCCGCGCTGCAGCCGTGGCGCCGAGGGGGCCACCACCGGAAGGGAGTCGAACATGAGGTTGGACACCGTGTTGCCCCTCACCGACATGATGGTGACGTCGCGAGAGAGCCCGCGCCCGGTCCACACCAGGAGCAGGTTTCCGCCGACCTCGGTCATCACCAGCTCGTCGGCGCCCGCCGCTCCGATGGGTTGCATCACGGGTCCGGAGTACGGCAACGAGAGAAGAATGACCTTGCTCTGGAACAGCACGGTGCTCAGCACGCCCAGCATCGGCGTCCCGCTCCTGGTCATCAACAGCGCCGGGCTCCTGGCCCCCATCAGCGACGACGCCAGGACGGGCGTGGGGGCGGTCGCCGCGAAGTGCACGCCGGTCACCTGCCCGGGCTCTTCCCAGAAGAGCCACGCCTCGTCAGCCGCGGGACCGACGAGGGTCACCGGGGCCCGCTGGCTGGGGTTGGCGGAGCCGTTCGCGGTTTGAAACATCGCGGTCGGTGAGGTCGACCAGTACCCGAAGACGCGAGGTTGGCTCCCGGCCTCGACCGCCAGGAAGAAGCGGCCGCCCTCCGCCATCGAGAGCGAGGTGCGGTTGACGATGCCCGCGTCGAGCGCAGCGGTGAAGAGGCCCGTCATCGGCTCAGCGATGGCCCCGACGCGGGGCGTGGTGCCGCCCGAGGCCCAGGCGATCGACACGCCGCCGTCCTCGGGGTTCACCGCGAGCGAGGGCGCCGTCCCGAACTCGAGGTCGTGCGGCAGCATGAACTGGTCCGACCCGCTGACCTCGCCGTACTTGATCAACGCGCCTCCGTCAGGAAGGCGCCGCTCCCACGCGAGCGTGAAGTTGGTGCCGTTCCACGCGAGCGCCGGGTGCCGCTGGTTGCCGTCGTCCATCACCAGCGGCGCATTGCCAGTCCGCGTGAGGGCTCCATTGGCGTTGACCCTCACGCCGAAGAGGTCGGTCTGCGTGCCACGGCGGGTGTCCACCCAGACCACCAGCGCCGTGCCGCCGTTGAGCGGCGAGGTGGCGACGGCCGGCTCAAACTCGTCGGTCGCCAGCGCGTCGCGCGGTGCGGCGATGGGATCGAGCAGCACCTCCGCGGTGAAGAGCAGCGGGTCGAGGTGCAACGGGAAGGCCCCTGGCGCGTCGACCAGCGCGGCCGGCACCACCAGCTCGAGCCCCCCTTCGACGTGCGCGACGGTGATGGGCAGCCGCTGGCCGTCGCGCAGCACGAAGGCATTGCCATAGGTCAACGCGTCGGCGGCGCCCGGGCCGGCGAAGACGTGGCCCTGCGCGCCGTGGTGGTGCCAGGGGCCCTCGACGGCGAGTCGCACCCGTAGCGCCCCGGTGCCCGGCGGCGGCGCCTGCAGGGTGAGCTCGTGCTCGAGGCCCTCGGCGCGGTTGCTCCAGGTCTCGACGACGTCGCAGGCGCGGCGGGTGGTGACGACGTGCTGCGCGGCGGTGCGGGACCACGCGGTGGCCTCACAGGGCGCACCGTCGCGGCGCACCGAGCGCACCTCGAGCCGCAGCGACTGCCGGCCCTCGAGCACCAGCGCGCCGTCGGGCCGCGAGACGACACGGTGGGTGGCGGTGGCCGAGACGAGGTCGTCGCCGTCGGTGATGAAGACCCGCCGCGCTTCGCGAATGACACTGCCGACGTCGAGGCCAGGCAGGGGCACGGGTGCAGCGACGAGGAGCGCCACCGACAAGAAGGAGGAGAGCACTGGCCGATGCTAGCCGCGCCCCGCGAGAATCCGTCAGTCGTGCTGTACGGCCGTGTGCGCGCCGCCGCCGCGAGTATGGTGCCGGCATGGCCGAGGTGGTCGCGCTCCAGAGTATGTTCGAAGGGCTCTTCGTACGGGCGCTGACGCCCAATGCAGCCTTCAAGGAGAAGCTGCTCGCGCAGGGCTTCGATCTCGCCCGGCAGCGCACCCGGTACCCCATCGAGGTGTGGGTGACCTGCGTCGACCTCGCCGCGCTCGAGTACTACCCGGGGCTGGCGCGCGAGCCGGCGTGGGTTCAGCTCGGCCGCCGGTTCATCGAGGGGTACTTTCAGACGCTGGTGGGCCGGATGATCGGCGCCAGCCTGCCGTTCCTCTCGCCGAAGTCGTTCATCGGGCGGGTGCCGCGCTTCATGACCACGGGCATGGAGGGCTCGCGGGTGGAGCTCGTGTGGCATGACCCGGCGAACGCGACCGTGCGCGTCCTCGGCCCGGGCGAGATGGGCGCGGCGCTGCTGGCCGGGGTGCTCGCTGTCTGCTTCGAGCGCATGGGCGTGGCGCCGGTGAAGCTCGAGCCGAAGTCGCTCGGCGGCCTCGATTCGGAGCTGCACATCGGCGTGCCGGTCAAAGTCCCCAAACCCTGACTCGCCCCCGCACCCCGGCGTGCGATTGGGGTGCCGCGAGAAGCCCGCCTACGATGAGCCGCATGCGTCGTGCGCTCCCGCTGCTCCTCGTCCTCGCCGCGTGCGGCCGCACCGAGCTGGTGCCGGCGGGCGTGGTGCGCGTCGAGGTGTGTGGCGACGGCGTGGTGAACGCGGGCGAGTCGTGTGACGACGGCAACAGCGACGACAGCGACGGCTGCCTGACCTCTTGCAACTTCGCGCGCTGCGGTGACGGGGTGGTGTGGCTGGGCCGCGAGCTGTGCGACCCGGGGCCCTCACCCGCAGACGCCGGCGACGCGTGCACCGCCGACTGCACCGTGCCCACCTGCGGCAACGGCGTGCGCGAGGGCGTCGAGCGCTGTGACGACGGCAACCGCGACGACACCGACGACTGCAGCAACCGCTGCCTGCCCGCAGTGTGCGGCGACGGCCTGGTGCAGCGGGGCGTGGAGGCCTGCGACGACGGCAACACCCGCGACGACGACGCCTGCGTGGGCGCCTGCCGCGTCGCGACCTGCGGCGACGGCTTCACCTGGGCCGGCGTCGAGGGCTGCGACGACGCGAACCGTGACGACACCGACGCGTGTCTCACCTCCTGCGAACCCGCGCGCTGTGGCGACGGCCTCGTGCACCGCGGGGTCGAGGCGTGCGACGACGCCAACGCCGACGACGGCGACGCGTGCCTCTCGAGCTGCACGCTCGCCCGCTGCGGCGACGGCTTCGTGCAGCGGGGCGTCGAGCCGTGTGACGACGGCAACACCGACGACGGCGACGCCTGCGTGGGCTCGTGCGCCGTCGCGCGGTGCGGCGATGGCTTCACCCAGCGCGGCGTCGAGGAATGCGACGACGGCAACGCCGACGCGCTCGACGGCTGCACCAACCAGTGCACGCTGCCGGTGTGCGGCGATGGCGTCCGCGCGGGCAGCGAGGCGTGTGACCTCGGCGCGCGCAACGGCGACACGCCGGCCTTCCGCATCACCCAGCCCTCGGGCACCAACATCGGCACCGACGCGCTGGTGCGCCGCGGCACGGTGCAGCGCTTCTACGACTACCGCAGCGCGAGCTCACACACCGGCCTCGAGCAGGTCAGCGAGAGCCGCATCTACCTCTACGCCGACGCGCTCACCGGCCGCCTCTCGCTGGTCACCACCCACGGCATCGACTTCACCGGCCCGGGCACCAACCAGCCGGCCTCGACGGTGGAGTTCGACCTCACCGGGCTCCCCCCGGGCGTGACGGTCGAGGTGGCAGACGACACGCCCTCGGAGTTCTTCCTCGGCCCGTCGGGCAGCGGCACGGCGTTCGGGCGGTGGGTCTTCAACCAGAACAGCGACGGCGGCGCGCTGGGGCCGCTCCCTTTCCCCGGGCGCTGGCGCATCACCGTCACCCCGCGCTTCATGACCGGCATCAGCACCTGGGGCTGGGTGCGCGACGACGGCATGCGCATACCGCTGGTGATGACCGAGCCCATCACCATCGAGGCCCTCGACACCGCGTCGCAGTGCCGCACCAACTGCACCATTCCCCGCTGCGGTGACGGCCGCTTCGACGCGGGTGAAGTCTGCGACGACGGCAACACGGTGAATGGCGATGGGTGTTCGGCGGATTGCCGGCGGCTCCAGTAGGCGGAGCGGGGTATGAGCGCGCCATGCGCATTCCGATGCAGGCCTGGGGGCTGGTGAAGGAAGTCGCGCGCCACCTGCTGCGCCGCCCCGTCGTCGGGCTCGTCGCTGTGGCGCGCGATCCGCAGGGCCGGGTGGTGCTCATTCGCCGCGGGGACACCGGGGAATGGTGCCTGCCAGGCGGCACCCTCGAGTGGGGCGAGACGCTGCGCACCATGCTGCCGCGCGAGCTGATGGAAGAGGCCGGGGTGGAGCTGCTCGAGGCGGGCCCGGTGCTCGGCGTGTACTCGAACCCCGGGCGCGACCCGCGGTTTCACGCGGTGACGGTGGTGGTGACGGCGAAGGTCTCGGCGCCGGTGCGCGCCCCGATGAACGGCCTGGAGATCCTCGAGGTGCGGGCGTTCGGCGACGCGGAGCTGCCGGCGTCGCTCTCGCACGGGATGACCGACGTGCTTGAGCGGGCGCTGGCCGGCACGTCGTACTGGGAGTGAACGCCAGGCTGATCAGCCGCCGTGATGCGGGCCGACGTAGCCGCGTTCCTCGAACTGCTTCTGCACCAGCGCCTCGTGCACGGCGGGCAGCGGGACGGCGACTGCATCTCCTTCCAGCACCGCGAGCGCCTCGGCGACCGACTCGAGGGTCGACAGGCCGCCGGGGGGTGAGGCGCGCAGACTCCGTCGGCCCGGCGGCGCGACGAGCGACCACCGCCGCAGCGCGCGGAGCTCGGGCACCCGCTGCATCATCTTGCGGGCCTGGCTCCACGAGCCGTCGAGCACCACCAGCGTGTCGGGCGGCGGTGTCCCCTCGGGGGCCGCGGGCTCGCCGGGCCAGAGCAGCCACGCACCGGCGAGATCGTCGACCTTCAACGGCACGTCTTTCAGCCCGAAGACCCGCAGCTCGAGCGACGAGAGCGCGGCCGCGGCGTGGCGACCGGTGTTGCTGCGTTCGGTCTGCTCGAGCACGTGCTGAATGAGGACGACGCGCGTTCGGCTGTGCACGGGCATGGCGGCGCCTGACTACACGGCCGCGAGCCGCGCGGCGAGGCGTCGTCGCAGCGAGCGGGCGGGCCGCGCGAGACCCGGCACCCTGAAGTGCGATTTCGACGCCAGGACGGCAGAGAGAAGTTCGTTCGCCCTCACGGCTGGGTTCACGCAGCACACGCGAAGAACGGAGGCCTCGCCGCGCGCAGGCCCCGCGGCACGACACGAGGCTGCGCAACTGAGGTGAGCGCACCAGGTTGGAAATCCGTTCACCGCGTGGCGAAGTCGGTGGGCGCGGTCCCGTGGTAACTCGGGAGCATGGACCTGCTTCGCGCACTTCAGGAGGGCGGCATCGGCGCGTGGGGCGCGCTGCTGCTGGGGCTCGTCGCGCTCGGCGTCGGCGTGGTGGCGCTCGTCAGCGCGCTCACCTTCAACCCCAGGGCGTTCCGGCTCGGGCTGGCCACGCTCGTGCTCGCGACGGTCGCCGCGGGGGTCGGCATCGCGGGGCAGCTCAGGGGCCAGCAGCTGACCGACCAGGCCCTCGGGCAGCTCGCCAACCCCGTCGACGTCGAGCAACTGCGCCACGAGGGCTACCGCGAGGCCCAGAGCGCGGCCCTGCTCGGCTCGCTCGCGGGGCTGCTGCCGTTCCTGCTGGGCGCCTTCACCTCTGTCTTCGCTGCGCGCGCGAAGACGGGCGAGGACGACACGGGGCGACTGGTGCTGGCGGTGGGCTTCGCGGGCCTGGCCGCGCTCTCCTGTGCAGGCGCGTGGGCGCTCTCGCATCGCCTGCTCCCACCCGTCCGCTATGACTTCCCCACCGGCGATGAGCCCGCGTGGCGGCTCGCCGCTGCCCTCGACGCCGTCAACGCGAACACCCCCGAAGGCTGCGCGCGCCTGGAAGCGGCCCTCGATGCGTACTGGCACCCTGCCAACCGCAATGAGTGGCCGCGCGTGATGGGCACGGAAATCTCCCCGGCGCTGTCTTCGTGGCGGGCGGCGGCCGACGCCTGCGTCAGTCGAACCCTCGCGCGCCTCGACCCGGGCCCCGACCGGACCGCGGAGTGGACCCGGCTGTGGGACTCACCGCTTCTTCAGAATGAAGCGCTGAAACGCCAACTCACCAGCGCCACCGAGGTGCCCGTCGCGCCCACGCGGCCCTCCCCCGCCAGCCTCAGCGGGGTCTCGAACCGGGCGCTCGTCCCGGCCAAGCCGACCGTCGTGGGCTCGCTCGACCCGGAGCTCGTGAAGAAGGTCATTCACTCGAACCGGGGGCAGGTCCGCTACTGCTACGAGTCGCAGCTCAACCGGTTCCCGGCGCTGCGAGGCCGGCTCGCGGTGAAGTTCATCATCTCGCCCCAGGGCACGGTCCCGACGGCGAGCCTCGTGACCTCCAGCGTGGGAAACGCCGACCTCGAGCGCTGCGTCCTGGGCCGGGTGCGTACGTGGGTCTTCCCGAAGCCGAAGGGCGGCGGGGTGGCCATCGTCACCTTCCCCTTCCAGTTCGCGGTTGCGCCCAACTGACGTCGCTCACTCGTCGGCCAGGTGCCGGGTCTCCTGGCGGAACGCCCAGCCGCAGATGCGGTCTTCCTGGTTGCGCGGCACGGCCTCGAACTGCACCGCGAACCCGTCGCGCGAGACCCGCACCACCTTCGCCGAGCAGCGGATCTCCATCGACTCGAGGTTGAAGGCACACTCACCCACCATGCCCACCGCGGGGAGCAGGCTGGCCGGCACGTGGCGCAGCACCTGGGCCCCGCAGGCGCTCACGTCGACCGCGCGAAAGAGCTCGAAGCCTCCCTCCCACGAGAAGGTGAAGCGCAGGTGCGCGGGAACTCTGAAGAAGCGGCGGCGGTTGGACATGGTCCACTCAGGGTCACCTTCGGCACGCCCGGGGAATTCCTTCAAGTTGGGGTCGTTCGGGCTGCGTCGGAGGGTCGTACGCCGAGCTGATCAGGCCGCCGCGCGGCACAGCGGGCACGACTCCGGCGGAGGATGCGCGACGCGGCCCCGGTGCAGGTCGAGCACCGCGCGTGAGACCTCGGCCAGCTGCCGTCGCACTTCGCGGCGCGCGCCCTTCACCCGCGCCACCTTGAGCGAGTCGTAGGCCGTCGTCTGGTGCCGCATCCACGCGATGACCGCCGACTCCGCGCGCTGCTCGAGGGGAATGCGCTCGGTGCGCGCCACCGTGCCGCTGCCCACCGGCGTCGCGTGCACCGTCACCTTGTTCGCCACCGCGAGCTCGAGCGCGGTGAACACCGGCGTGAAGCGCAGGAACTTCTTCACCGCGCCCTCGAAGTCCTCGACGTACTCGGCCTGGGCGAGCTCGCGCCGCTTCACCTCGGACGCGCGCTTCTTCGCGTACGCCGGCGTCGCGCGCTCGACCTCGAGCTGCGCCTTCGCCGCGTCGATGTGCTCCGCCGGCGCCCACACGCCCTTCGAGAACGTCTTGCGGCCGACCTTCTCCACCACCGTCCAGCTGGGGCCCGCGACCTTCACCCGTCGGGTCAGGCCCGCGTCACCGGGCGGCAGACAGCTCCACCCGGGAGGAATCGTCAGCACGCGCCCGTCGGGAGCGCGCACCTGTCGGGGATCCTTCGTGGGGGCGCAGGTCAGTGACTCCGTCATGGGCGGCCGAGTACCACGCGCGCGGTCAGCAGGAAGCGTCCACCATCATGGCCGAGCGCTTCCGACGGCGGCCTCGGCGAAGACGCTCAGCGGCGCTGGCGCATCGACAGCAGCGCGCGCAGCCCCGGTGAGACCGAGGTGAACTCGATACCCAGCCGGTGCCACGTGCTCGCCATCGGGTTGCCCGGCGCGACCCACGCCACGCGGCCGGTCCAGGACAGCTCCTTCGGGCCATGCAGCACGTAGCCCGTCACCAGCTCACCCGCGGTTCGCAGCACCGGGCTCTCGAG
>JBBRUE010000195.1:0-9486 GCA_038248085.1 Myxococcales bacterium
ATGCTCAGCCTCTCGCGGTATTACCGGAAGCGGAAGGAAGGGAGCTGAACTCGCGGTTGATCGAAACCGGCCGTTTCAGGTTGAGCAGAACAAGAAACCGCCCCGAACGAAGTCGAGGGTGTGCCGGTTCGCGGTGATCGCGGCCAGTTGAGGGCAGTCGCCCCGAACTGATCGCGGGGAATGGCGCCGACGGGAACGTGAGGCCCCGACGCGAGTGCGGGACGAAGTGAACCGCCGGAGCGAGCGAAGCTCGCGGAGGCGCCCTTGTGCACGGGGCTTGGCGCTCGCTCAAGGAGAGGCGAAGCGCCGGTGGGGTTTGAGGTACTTCGAGCTTGCGAGAACGGAGCCTCATGAACCCAGAATGGGCCGCCCCACCGGCGGCGCAGACATGCCTTGTTTCCAGCGACGCGTCGAGGGGCCGGAAGGGCGGCACGCTCATCGACGAGCGGGTGCTCGAGCTCTCGGTGCACGAGACGATGATGAAGAACCCAGCCTCGTACCGCCCGGCTGAGTGCCGGTGCGGGTGTACGCGTCTCCATCTGCACGACAGGCGGGAGCGGAGGGCGCGTGGCTCGGGCGCCGTGGTGACGGTGGTGATCTTCCTGTGCGCGAAGTGCTTCGCGACCTGGCGGGTGCTCCCGGCCTTTCTGGCGCGATGCCTGTGGCGCACCTGGGAGGTCATCGAGGCGGCGATCTCCGACGGCGGGCGACAGCCAGTGCGCACGGTGCAGCGATGGCGGGCGCGGCTTGCGCAGACGGCGCTCGCGGCCACGCAGGCGCTGGCCACGTCGGGCGCACCGATGCTGCGCGCGGTGGCTCAGCGCGTGGGGCTCGAGGCATCGCGCAGCGCGCTGGTGAAGGCGTACGCCGAGGCCACGGCGAGCCCCTCGATGCTGGCGCCGCTCGCGGCTCTCCTGCACCGACTGAGCCCGGGGCTTCGTCTCATGTAGTCCCCGTGAAACTTCGGCAAGCAGCGGGCGGCGAAGCCCTTCCCACCCCGAATGGCGCCTCAGGCCGCCTACGTCGGCGGCATGGATGAAAAGGCCCGCCAGCAGCTCGCGCTCTTCCGCATCTCCGTCCTCGGCCCACTCGTCGGTGCCCGGCTCGAGCACGGCGAGCTGGTGGAGCTGTGTCGAGAGGCGGCCGCGCGCACGTGGGAGCTGCCCAGCGGCGCCTTCATCGACGTGTCCGCGCGCACCATCGAGGACTGGCTCTACGCCTACCGCCGCGATGGCTTCGCTGCGCTGCACCCGAAGCGCCGCAGCGACGCGGACAAGCCCCGCGCCATCTCCGAGGAGCTCGGCGGACTCATCCTCCGGCTCAAGATGGAGAAGCCGCGGCGCTCGGTGAAGCGCATCATCCGTGTTCTGGAGCGCGCCAGGAAGGTGGAGCGAGGCGAGCTGACGAAGTCCACCGTCCACCGGCTCCTGAAGGCGCATGGCGTCTCACGGCGGCCGCTGCGCGGCCCCGGCGCGGAGCGCCGCAGCTTCAGGCACGAATTCGTCGGTGACTTGTGGGTGGGCGACGCGCTCCACGTCCACCGGCCCGTCATCGACCCGCGCAGCCGGCTGCTGCGCAAAGCCATCCTGCTCTCCCAAATCGACAGCGCCACGCGCTACCTCCCCCACAGCTACATCGTGCTGGGCGCGGGGGAGAACTCCGTCGACCAGGAGTACGGCCTCAAGCAGGCGCTGCTCGCTCACGGGCTGGCCCGCGCCTACTACGTCGACAAGGGCGCCGCGTACACGGCCGGCTCCCTGCGGGCCATCTGCGCGGAGTTGGACATCCGCCTGCTGCACACCCAGACGCAGGACCCAGAGGCGAAGGGCGTCATCGAGCGCTGGCATCGCACGTGGCGCGAGGAAGTCGAAGACGAGCTCCCCGACGCGCCCATCGAGCTCGCGGACCTGGTGGCGAAGCACGATGCCTGGCTCAGCGTCGAGTACCACGCGCGCATCCACGACACGACGGACCGCGTCCCGCGCGAGCACTGGCTCGAGCAGGTGGAACATCTGCGCCCGCTCCCCGCGGGCAAGTCCCTCGACGAAATCTTCCTTCACCGCGAGCGCCGCAAGGTGCGCAAGGACGGCACCGTCCGCTTCGATGGCCGCCTCCTCGAGGTGCGCGCCGAGCTGACTGTCAAGGCTCGGCCGTGCTGATCGCGTGTGGCTCGGCCAAACTGATCCGAGATCTGGGCCCGTTGGCCTGAGCCTGTTTGCTCACGTTGCTGCCGGCACTCTGGCTCGGCCAAGCTGACCATTCTCAGCGGGCCTCGGCCTGACCACCTTGAGCCTTGCGACGCTTCGTCGGGGGCGGGTTCCGGTATGAATCCCCCTCGATCACCACCACGTGGGCATGGTGCAACAGTCGGTCCATCGCCGCGCTCGCGAGCAAGGCGTTCCCGAAGAGCGGGGGCCACTCTTCAATCGCCCGGTTTGAGGTGATGATCGTTGCGCCCTGTTCGTACCGACCGCGCACCACCTCATACAGGTCGCCCGACTCGTCCGGATTGAGCCCGCGCAGCCCCAGATCGTCGATGATCAGCACGTCCGGCGTCGTGAAGCGCAACAGCCGCTTCTCGAAGCTCGCGTCCGCCCTCGACGCCCGCAGCTGCACCAGCAACTCGTGCGCTCCGACATAGAGGACGTTGCTTCCCCCTCTGCAGGCGCGGTGTCCGAGCGCCTGCGCCAGGTGAGACTTGCCCACTCCTGTCGGCCCGATGATCAGCACGTTGTCGTGCCGCTCAACGAAGGCGCAGGTCGAGAGCTCCAGCACCTTCGCTTTCGGCACCGAGCTGTTGAAGGCGAAGTCGAAGTCCTCCATCGTCTTCGCGTGCTCGAAGTTGGCGCGGCGCAGCCGATGCGAGAGCTGCCTGGCCTCTCGCCGCTCGACCTCGTCGCTAAACAGCCTGAAGAGAAACTCCGTCATCGCCAGGTCGTCATCCGCCGCCTGCTTGATACGGAGATCCAGCGTCTGCAGCACTCCAGACAGTCGCAGCTTCTTCAGCAGGCGGATCAGCTCGTCAGTTGGACTCATTCTCGGGTTTCCATTGGTTGAGGAGCTCGGCGGCGCTCCGTGCGAAGCGGAAGCTCTCTTGCGGAGAGCTGGATTCAGCGACCGCCGTCGCTGGCAGGGGCTCGAGATCGAGCCCCCGGACGAGGATGTTCTTCAGCGCCCGGTAGTCGTAGCTGCCGAAGAAGCGCGCCCGACGGCTCGCGTTCTCCGCGCGGCCGTTGGGGTGGCGCTCGAGGTGCGTGACGATCGCCTGCACCGGCCGGAGCTGTGACAGCACGTCGTCCGAGTCGAAGATCTCCTTCACGTACTGAGCTGTCTCGGGACCGATTCTGGCGGCTCGCTCCTCCCACCAGGCCCGGCTGCGGTGGCGCAGCAGCCCGCGGTGTTCGGGGAGATGCTCGTCATAGGTGCTGCGCTGCTGCGTGCCCTGCCGCGAGTGCGTGGCTGTTGGCGGTCACCGAGATCCGCGGAAATCTGGAGCGACGGTCAGGCCGCCGGCGACGCTCTGTGCTGACGCGCCGCCGGCGATGGCGGTGTGACTACTTCTTGGGCTTGGGCTTCTTGGCGTGCTCCTCGGCCGCGCGGCGGCGGTAGGACTTTCCCTCGATGGTGATGACCTCGGCGTGGTGGACGACGCGGTCGATGAGCGCGGTGGCGCAAGCGGCGTTGGGGAAGACCTGGGCCCAGTCGCCGAAGGCGAGGTTGGTGGTGAGCACCAGGGGCTTCTCCTCGTACCTACGGGAGACGACCTGGAAGAGCAGGTCCGCGTTGCGCGCGTCGTACGGGAGGTAGCCGACCTCATCGACGCAGAGGACGGTCGGCCTCTCGTAGTGCTTGAGCCGTCGCTCGAGCGCCCGCGCAGAGTCCTGGCTGCAGAGGTCGAGCAGCATCTGCGAGGCGGTGATGAAGAGCGACGTGTGGCCCTTCTGGACGGCCTGGTGGGCGATGTTCTGCGCCACCATCGTCTTGCCGAGCCCCTGCGCGGCGACGAGGACGACGTTCCGCCTGTCGGGCAGGAAGTCGAGGTTGACCGCGGCCTCGACGGCGTCCCTGTCGATGCGTGTCGGCCAGCTCCACTCGAAGTCGGCCATGGGCTTGAAGCGCCCGAGGCGGCTGCGCTTCATGCGGCGCTCGACGCTTCGCCGGGCGCGCTCGGCAATCTCGAGCCCCGCGACGTGGGTGAGGACCTCGACGGCGCCCCAGCGCTTCTGGGTGGCGCGGGCAACGAGGTCGTCGAGCTCGCTGGCGGCCGCGTGCAGACCCAGCGCCGTGAGTTGCTGTGCGAGTGAGGCCGTCACGCTGCACCTCCTTCGGGCGTGCCCTCGCCGGACGGCGGCTTCGTCAGGCCGTCGTAGTCCGAGAGCGGGTGCGGGGTGACGTGCAGGTGGCGGACGGACTCGGGCACCACCACGTCAAGCAGCGGCAGCTGCCCACGCTTACGCGCCTGCGCGTCGAGGAGGTGCGCCACCGACGCAGCCGACACCGAGTGCTTGGCCAGGGCCTCGGCCATGGCGGCATCGACGTCGGCCGCGCCGTACTTCGAGAGCAGCTTCGTCAGCCGGGCCACCTCGTGGCTGAGGCTCTTGTCGCGCTCGCAGAGGGCGTCCAGGAAGCCAGCCGCGTGCTTCAGCGACGCGGTGAGGACGTCGCGACTGCGGGCCTGCGCGGCGCGGCGTTTCTGCTTGGTCAGCTCGACGAGATGTTCCGCCGACTCGTAGCGCCGCCCCTTGTCGTAGCTGCGCGGGTGGCGCGCCACCTCATCGAGCCCGTCCAGCACGCGCACCACGTCCTCGGACGCGCACAGCGTCAGCGGCTTCTTCAAGAGGGTGTGCGGCACCGAGTAGTCGTTGCCGTCGAAGCGCAGGTAGGGCGTCTTGCCCGTCGACACCGCGCGGACGACGTCGGTGCTGAAGCTCCCTTCCGGAAGCGGCAAGAGGCGCGGCCGCTCGTCGGTGAAGACGTCGACGACGCGGCGGCCGTCCTTGCCGCCGGGCCAGCGGCGCACCATCGCCACCTCGGACACCCACGTCGACAGCTGGGCATTCAGGTCAGCCACGTCGCGGAAGCGCCGCGCCGCGAAGAAGGAATCTCGGAGGTACCGAATATGCCTTTCGACTTTCCCCTTTTCGTTGCCCCGGTACGGGGCGCAGGGCTTCGGGGCGAAGTGGTAGTGGCCGGCCAGCTCCAGCAGCCGTGGGTGGAAGCGAATGGCGTCGCCGTACCTCTCGAGCACCGCGCTCTTCAAGTTGTCGTAGAGAATCGAGCGCGCCACTCCCAGCGCCTCGAAGGCCTTCACGTGGCCACGCAGGAAGCTCTCCATCGACATGTCGAGCGCGAAGCGCGCGTACACCGCCCGCGAGTGCGACAGCACCATGACGAAGCAGCAGAGCTGCCGCTCGGCGTCGCCCACCTTCAGCTTCCCGAAGAGGCCCCAGTCCACCTGGGCCTCCTCTCCCGGCAGCGTCTCGATGCGGAAGAAGGCCTCCGCCCGAGTCGTCGGCCGCACCTCTCTCGCGTACCGCTTCACCGCCTCGTAGCTCCCGCGGTAGCCGCGCGGCTTCACCATGTGAAACAGCCGCGTGGCCCGCAGCCGCGGGTGCTTCTCCAGCACGTCGCGGATGAAGGGCTTGTACTCGTCGAGCAGCGTGGGCAGCGCCCGCCGCACCGTCAGGCCACCGCGCGTGTCCAGCCCCAGCGCGCGCTCCACCGCCTCGTGGTGCACCCGCAGCTCCGTCGCGATGGTGCCCACCTTCCAGTGTTCCGCGTAGTGCAGCCGGCGGATGTTCGTCACCACGTCCAGCGGCAGCGTCATGACGTACCTCCCGCTCGCTGAGCGCGCGCGACGGCGGCCAGGGTGATGTGCAGCACCCTCGCGATCGCCCTGCGTGACAAGCCCAGCGCCGAAAGCCGTCGCACCGCCTCGTCACGCTCGGCGCGGCCTGCGCGTTCGACACCGCGCCAGCGTCTCGTGCCGCAGGTACCTCGCTGGTTGTCCGCACCAGGTGCAGCGGTAACTTCCCGATTCTTCTCCATGACTCCACGTCCTCGTCTCGCCGGTCGGCTCCACCGGAGTGGTGGACGTCGCTGGCAAGGACGGCACCGTGGCCGTCGAGGTCGTTTCTCCGGGAGACTGATGCGTCAGGATTTTCAGCCGGGCCTCGTACCGGTTCTGCCGCTTGCAGTGGGCACGCTTGCCGGCTGGCGTTGCCTGGTACTTCGCCCCTGCTGTGCGCAGTGACTGCTTCCGCGCCGCGGCGCTGCACGTCTCGCCGCAGTACCGGTGGCCCTGGTCGCAGCGGGTGCACAGGAAGAACATCTGCCGGCACGTCGCCCGGCCGCAGGTCAGAAGACGAAGGCTCTCTTCCACCGCACACGCTGCACGCCTGCTTCTGGCGACACGCCGCGTCCCGGTGTACGTCTCGCTCTACCGCGAGCGAGCCACGCACACAGGCACGCCGCGCCAGATGGGCTCCTCAGTGGCTGCTGGGGGGCCCTTCGTCTTCCTGGGCGAGCCTTTCGGCCCTCAGGCGTAGTTCTCCACAGCTACCCCACAAGTTTTCAGTCTCCCCCGGACCCCCTCGAACTCCTCGGCCCGGTCACCATGCTCGACACGACCGCACTGCCGGTCCGAGCCACGACCACGACGACGATGGTGATCGACGCCGCGCTCAACTCGACGTCGATCCACCTTCCCGCGGATCTCGGTGACCGCCCACAATGTCGGTGCCTGGCGGTAGAGGAGGGAGGTGGAAGGTGGCGGGGAGGGACGGCGGCGGGCGCCGGAGCAGTCGGTGCTGCACGAGGCCTTTCGGCGGGGCTGGCCGGCGGTGTCCTCGCTGGTGCCGCTGCGGGTGAAGCAGGAGGTGGCGCGCTACCTCACCTGCGGCGACGTGCGCTGCGGCTTCGTGGAGGTGACGTGCGAGGCGTGCGCGAAGAGAGGGTGGTGCCCCGCCTGCACGACGAGGCGCGCAGTGGAGGTGGCGCTGCGGCTGAGCGCGCAGCTGCCCTTCGTGGCGCACCGGCAGTGGACGCTGTCGTTGCCGCGCGGGCTGCGGCTGGCGGTGGTGAAGCAGCCGCGAGTGCTGAAGCTGGTGGAGCGAGCGCTGGTGCGCGCGGTGTG
Source organism: Myxococcales bacterium (assembly GCA_038248085.1). GTDB lineage: Bacteria > Myxococcota > Myxococcia > Myxococcales > Myxococcaceae > Archangium_A. The sequence goes on from JBBRUE010000195.1 coordinate 7,136, forward strand.
GAGGTGGCAGCGGGCAGTCGCGAAGCGGCTGGGGGTGACGCAGCGACTGCAGGGAGGAGCGGTCGCCTTCACCCAGTGGTTTTCGAGCGCGCTGGCGTTGACGCCCCACCTGCACGTGCTGCTGCCGGAGGTGCTGTGGACGGCCAGCGGAGAGGTGGTGGAGCTGCCGCCTCCCGACGATGAAGAGGTCGAGGGCGTGCTGCGGCGGGTGCTGACGCAGCTCAAAGGCCGCTTGGCGGAGGTGGAGGGCGCGCTGCCGGAAGACGAGTACGAGGGGCTGCAGGCCGCCTCGCTGCAGGGGCGACTGGGGTTGGGCGATGCGCTGCGGCCTCCGGCGAAGAAGCGGCGGGTGGCGCTGGGGCTGGGGTTTTCGCTGCACGCGGACACCGCGGCGCACGGCAATGACAGGGAAGGCCTGGCGAGGCTGTGCCGGTACGCAGCCAGAGGGCCGGTGGCGGAGGAGCGACTCACGCGGCTCCCTGACGGCCTCTATGCGTACGCGACGAAGAAGGGCGCGGTGCTGGTGCTGACGGCCCAGGCCCTGGTGACGCGGTTGGTGGCCCTGGTGCCGCCGGCGCGGGTCCACCTCACCAGCAGCCACGGCGTGTACGCGGCCAACGCCAGGTTGCGGCCCGTCGTGCTTCAGCCAGAGCCGGAGTCCGCGACTCCGGCGCCGACGCCGACGCCGTTGAAGGAGGAGGCGCCCGACAGGGCGAAGCCCGTGCGTCCGCCACGACTCGACTGGGCAACGCTCCAGGCGAAGACGTTCGGCACGGACGTCTGGACGTGCCCGTTGTGCGGTGGCCACCGCAGGGTGGTGGCCCTGGTGACGAGCCGGCAAACGGCGGAGGAGCTGCTCGAGAAGCTCGGCCTCTTGACGCCGCGCAGGCGGCTCCCTCCAGAGCGCGGCCCGCCACAACTGGAGCTCTCGATGTGAAGGCCCGCGCGTCCCGGCCGAAGGGCAGGCGGGCCGTCCTGCGCGCCGACACCAAAGCGTCGCCCCTCCGTCCCCCGAAGCCCAGCCTCCCGCACGTCCCGCATACGCCCTGGCCCGCTCAGCCCGCCACAGACTCTCCAGGGCCTCGCCCGATTCGGGCGGTTCATTTGTCCTCTTCTTCCAGAATGCGGGCCACGTCTTCGTCCCCGGGAGGAGCCACCAGCACCACCTTCCCGTCCCTCTGCCACACCGCCTCGGGCACGAGCAGATGGACGTGCGGAGTGAGTTGGAGGCTCGAGCCGAACCACTGCCAGAAGCAGATTCCTCCTCCCGTCAACGCGCCCGTTGCGCCGTGACGTCTGGCCTCAGCGCGTTGCCAGCGCCACACCGCCTTCACCAGGCGCACCTCCAGGCGCTTGAGCAGCTTCGGCTTCTTCACGACGTTGAAGCGCACCGAGAAGGGCAGACTCAACGTCCACTGTCGATGCGCCACGCGCGGCAGCATCGACTCCAGGTGGATGCTCGTGTCCAGCGCGCGACGGGTGGTACACGACGGGCACCAACCCCTGTTCTTGCAGCAGAACGCCACCACTCGTGACTCCGCGCAGCGCTCGCAGCTCACTTCCACGAAGCCGTACCGCAGGTCGCCGCAGGTGAGGTAGCGCTCCACCTCCTCCTTCACCCGTGTCGGCATCGAGCTCGACACCTCCCCCCAGCCCCGCCGGAAGGCCTCCTGCAGCACCGACTTCTCCGGCGCACGTCGCCAGCCCTCCACCACCTCGCCCACCAGCTCCGTCTACTGCCCACCTCTGACATTCCCCTGCTCGTGGCGGCGGGTGCACGAGCCAGCCGCGCAGCGCGCACTCCGCACTTGCCAAACCCGCAACAGTCGCTGGCGGAGTGGTGATGTTGCGGCACTCGCGCGCCCTTGAGAACAGACCGGCGCGTGCGACTGCCCGCTACAAACTCAGCGCGAGTCGTAGCCGAGCATGAGCACCGGCGTGAATGTCGCGCAGCTTCGCGAGCTCGCGGCCGACCGCCTCTTCAGAATCGGCGGCGGGCGCGCTCCTCTGGGCGGGCCTGACCATCAGCCCGCTGGTGCTGGGCGTGGTGGCGGGCAACGTGCTCGGGCATCTGCTCGTCGTCGTCCTTGACAGGCTGACGAGCCGGTTCAACTGACCGTCTGTGCACGCTACGCTGTACGCATGACGTTCCCCCCTGCCGATGAGGAAGCTGCCGCCCGCGAGCGTCGCGCTGCAAGTCGCGGTCAAATGACCGGTCGGGTTCTCGCGCTGGGCGAAGAGGAACCCCCTGAGGCACCTCCTCAGACGTCGGCGGAACGGATCTCGATGTTGGTTGAACTCACCGAGGCGGCCTGGTCGATGACCGGTCGGCCGACGTCTGAGGAGGTGCC
>JBBRUE010000196.1:0-9462 GCA_038248085.1 Myxococcales bacterium
CCAGGCCTGGATGTCGCGGGCGCTCCAGTCGTTGAACAGCACCAGGCCGAAGATGTGGTCTTCGGCCCGGTCCATGGCGATGCGGCTGCCCGAAGATGACGGACATCATGGGCGAGGGAAACTGGTTCGAGATCGCGACCGGCAACGACTCCAAGGTGTCTAATGACAAGATCACCGCCAACAGCGGCATGGGCTTCGTCATGGTCACCTGGAAAGACGGCTTCGGCGTCGGGTTCGTCGCCAATGCCAGCCCGCCCAAGGGCCCCTACGAAGGCATCGCCTGCGACGGCAGCGGCGGCTGTTTCATCAACTTCCGCACCGGTGACAAGACGAAGGACTGGGGCCAGCCTGCGACGTACGGAGCCGTCAAGCAGGACCTCCGCCAGCGCCGTGGTGGCGCCGCCCGCCCGTGGGAAATCAACGGGACGGGTGAAGTCAAAATGCCGAACGGGACCGGCAAGTTCAAGTTCGTGAGCGAAGGAGAGGGATTTGGTGTGGCCAAGGCGAAGACCTACTTCCACCAGCTGGGCGACTGGACTGCCCCCCCGAACTTGTTCGACCCTTTCTGGAGGGCCAAGCTCCACCCCTTCGAGCGTGACGAACTGGCGGACGTTCTGAACGAGGTCGGAGACAGCAAGGGTAGCCAGGTCATCAGTGGCGGGCAGACGGCCGTCGAAGGAGACATCAATTGAACCGATCCATGCTGCGCAGGCGCGGTGCCGCGGCCGTCGAGATGGCCATCAGCATGCTGCTGATCATTCCCCTCGTGCTGTACACCATCTTCCTCGAAGACATGCTGTCGTACCGTCTCGAGAATCAGGAGCCGACGATCGTCGCGGCCTGGGACTACATCACCAACGACTACATGCGCGGCAGCGGCTTGAAGGCGATCGGTGGGTACAACCGGCTCAAGTACTGCGACCACACGGCTGCCTTCGACAGCTACGACAAGGGCTTCGACTGCCAGGGAATGAATACTGCGAACGGCGCGGGTGAAGACCCCGGTTCGGGCGGCAGCGGCTCGGAGCTCGGTGAGTCGGGAGAGGGCCCAGGTGCGACCGGCCACCACATGGCCGGCGGCGCCCACGAGTGCTGGATCGTTCCCGGCGCCGACCAGCTGCGGTGCAGCACCGACTCGACCGGAGGGGCGCTGGCGACGGCGATCCCCTCCGCGAGCGCCTACCTGGCTTCGAGCTGGAACCGCGGCGGCATGGTCACCTGCCACGCTCGTCTCGGCGTGATGAACTACATGCTCCCCAACAAGATCCTGCTGTTCGGCGAGGGGACCACCGCCGGGAGCAAGGTGTCGATGTCGGGCGGCAAGGGGCGCATGCGCGACGGTCAGACCTTCAAGCAGATCGACGATGGAACCACTGACAAGTCGATCCACGGTGACGCGCCGGGCGGCTCGGGCAACAGCTGGATCCTCAAGCAGGAAGACTTCTCGGTGATGTCCGATTCGTGGGCCCTCAACGACATCAAGGAAGTCGGGCCCGGTGAAGGCGCCCCGCTCACCTCGACGAAGGCGACGCGGCCGGGCGCGATCCCCGGCAGCGACACCTACCACCCGTTGCTCGACCGCTCGGGCCACTACTACAACTACTATTCGGGCGACGCGCTCGACAAGGCGATGAAGTGGTTCGACGAAGACCCGATCAGCGGCAATGACGGTCTGCTCGACAGCAATCTGGCCAAGATCGATGGCCTGGGGGGCATGGGCGCCGACTGGCCGGGCTCGCTCCCCGTCGCTTGGAAGCCCGCCATCGAGCGCCAGGTCGACAGCGACTACGCCTCCGGGTGGAAGAACGACAACCGCCAGGAGAAGTCTTCGAAGCGCGACTCGAAATACCCATGGGGGAAGTGAAGACGAAAGTCGGCTGGAGCTTCGCCCGTATCCTGCTGATCGCGGCCGTCGTGGGGGTTGGGGCCGGTGTCCTGCTCGCGCGAAACCCCAACGACGACCGGCCCGTCGAGGAGATCGCCGAGGAGGAGGTCAACGCCGTGCTGCGCCAGTCCAACATACGGGCCGCCGACTCCACGATGATGGAGCCCGACCCGCGGTCGCTCGCGGGCATCCCGCCCTACCCTGGCGCCGAACCGCGCAAGCTGACCTCGCGCGGCACGCTGCAGGACACACCGATGGCCATCTCGTGGTTCCAGACTAAGGATCCACCGTCGGTGGTGTTGGATTTCTATTCGAAGGCCTTCTCCGAGATGAAACACGACTCGGCGGTCCAGTTGTTCTCGCCGACCATGGGGTACGTCGGATGGATGGAGGAAACCACCGACGGGGGACCCGGCCTCCTCCACATGGTCTCGGTGACGCGGCAGTACTCGAACACCATGGTGTTGCTCTCGGCGTCGCGACCCGAGGGCATCCTCAACCAGAAGGCCCTCTTGCCCGGAGGGCTCAAGCTCCCGCCCGGGGCGAGCAAACCGCAGATGGTCAAGCTGGGTGAAGGTGGCCTCTCGAACGACGTGGTCTACTCACGCGTGTCGAATATGACGGGCCCTGACCTCGTCAGCTTCTTCGAGCGTCAGTTCAAGGAGGGCGGGTATGCGATCACCGAATCGACCGCCACCGCAGCGCAGTTCTCGGTGGTGGGCCAAAAAGAAGGAATGAGCGTCGTCGTCGCCGCTCGAAACGAAGGGCCTCACCTTTCCGTCGTTCTCACCTATTCGCGGCAGTCGCCGCAGGAGACTTTCCCATGAAGTGGTTCGTCGTCGGCCTCGCCCTGACCTTCACCACCTCCGCCTTCGCAGGCAACAACTGTGAAGCGGGCTGCAGCGATACCACCAAGCAGTGCGTCGACTCCTGCAAGAAGATGCTCAAGAAGGACAACGCCGACAAGATCGGGTTCTGCCAGGACAAGTGCAAAGAGTTCGAAGGTGAATGCAAGAAGGAGTGCAAAAACGATGCAGCCCCCAAGAAGCGTTAAGCGCCAGCAGCCGCGCGGCCAGGCGATGGTCGAGTACAGCGTGGTGACACACTTCATCCTGCTGGGAGGCACGATCGCGATGATGCCGATGATGAGCATCCTCTACGACAGCCTCAGCAAGTTCTACGAGAGCATCTACTTCGTGCTGCTGACCGGCGCGGTCTGAGGGCTCACTCGACCTGGTCCAGTTCGTCCAGGCCGCGCAGCAGGAATCGGCTCATGCCGAAGCAGGGGTGTTCCTTCTCGAAGTGCGCAGGAATGTTCTGCAGCACTTTTCGGGCGGCGTTGGTGTTCGGGTATTTCTGGCTCATCTCCTTCTGGTAGTCGACGAGCATCGCGGAGCACTTGCGATCGAGGTCGGGCCGGATCTCCCGCATGCGTGTACGGGCGATCTGCAGCAGATCAACCGGACGATCGGGCGTCACTTCCAGCAGGAGCCACGCGTCGCGGTACTGTTTCCACGAGCGGAAGAGGTTCATCGCCCCGACGTCGCGCATCTCGTACAGCCTCGAGGCGCGCTCGATGTCTTCCTTCGCCCGCCGGCTGGCGTCTTCGGCCGTCATCATGGGAATGGGGATGACCTCGACCCAGATGTTCCACACCCGCCAGGAGTCTTCGGTCGGGGGATTGTTGACGTTGTCGAAGACCAGCTCGTTCTGCTCGCTGATCTTGAGCTGCGAGGCCGGGAGCACGACCTCGAGTTGGCGCTGGGCGACGTCGACGGTGTCCGGGGGAATCGTGCCGACGGAGCTTCCGTTGAGCTCGATGGTGACCTCGTCCTTCGAGCAGTCCCTGGCCTGGTAGTGCAGCACCCCGACGATGGTGGTGGGCGACGGGAACGAGAAGGTGAACGACTTCATGTCGGGGCGCGGGAAGTCGACGTTGTCGCCCGCACCGAACGACTCGGCGAGCGGGTCGCCGTTGGGCGTCAGCACCAGGGGTTCGATCTTCCGCACCACGCGCTTCGGTATCACCGCCATCACGACCAGGCCGAGCATGCCGATGATCGCGATGCTGCCGACGATGCCGAGGACGATGCGCGCTGGCTTCGAGAGATCGCTCCACAGCAGCAGCGCACGCCCGGAGGACGACTTCTGCAACTCGCGGCGTTCGCGGGCGCGTTCGGCGGCCGAGACCACGACTTCGCTCTGGGCCGCGATGTTCCGGGAGGCGCGGACCGGGGTCCCGGTGGGCCGGCGCTGGAGTGACCTGGGAGGCGGCACGTCGAAGTTCTTCGTGGAGTTGCCGACCGCCTCGTCGTCGTCGGGCGGCGGGTCCTCGGCCGGCTCTTCGTCGGGCGGCGGCGTGACCTTGCGCGGCGGCGGGCGGCGGGCGATCGCGGCCGACGGCTTGCTGGTGGGCGGCTTGAGCATCGTCGCGTTGGGGTCTTCCTCCTCCTCGACCGGCTCGTCCCCGCTGTCGTCGACCGTCGAGGAAGGAGCCCCCATCACGGTCTCGTTCGACTCCGGCGTCGCGAACTCGAGGGTGACGTCGCCGATGGCAATGCGATCGCCGGTCTTGAGCTCGACCGGCGCCTTGAGGGCCTTGGCGTTCAACTTGGTGCCGTTGGCGCTCTTGAGATCTTCGACGAAGAACCGGCCATCGTCCTCGAAGACGCGCGCGTGGCTGCGTGAAGACGAAGGATCCTTGATGACGACGTCGTTGTCGGCGGTGCGACCCAGCCGGACTTCGCCGCCTTCGAAGGAGAAGTCCTCCGATTCACTGCCCTGGGAGACTCTCAGCGTGAAAGGCACGGAGGAGAGGGCAATACAGCAGGGGCCTCGGGTCAAGCCCTTGTCGCAGGCGGCCTCGCTGTGTACGGCGAGGGCATGCACACCCTCATCGCCGGCCTCGACGTAGAGGTCTTCCAGGCCACCCAGCAACCACCGAAGGCCGCGGTGATCCTCTGTCACGGGTTCGGGGCGCCGGGGGATGACCTGGTGGGACTGGGCGCCGAGTTCGCCCGGCGCGTGCCCGCACTCGCCGACGTGCGCTTCTACTTCCCCGCCGCGCCCCTGGTTCTGGGCAACAGCGGCTGGGGCGAATCGCGGGCCTGGTGGCTCATCGACATGGGGGTCCTCCAGGCGCTCCAGCGCGGGGGCGATGCGGCGCTGCGGGAGTTCCGCAGAGTCGAGCCCGAGGGCATGGCGACCGCCCGCAAGGCACTCCTCGCACTGGTGCAGGAGGTGGCGACCCACACCCACCTCCCCATGAAGCAGGTGGTGCTGGGCGGATTCTCGCAGGGAGCGATGCTGGCCACCGACGTGGCGTTACGCCTCGAAGAGGCCCCGGGGGCCCTCTGCGTGCTGTCAGGCACCCTCCTCCTCGAAGACGTATGGAGAGCGAAAGCCAGGGCCCGAGCGGGGCTGCCGGTCTTCCAGTCACACGGCCGGCAGGACCCAATCCTCCCCTTCAAGACCGCAGAGTGGCTTCGAGATCTCTTCATCGAAGCCGGCATGCAACATGAGTTCGTTCCCTTCGATGGCGGGCATACCATCGGCGAAGACGCGCTCCTGAAGATGGGCGACTTTCTGGCAAGGCAGGTCTCATGAAGCGTTTCGTTCTGTGGTGCGTGCTGGCGCTGTGTGGCTGCACGGGGACCGCGGGGGACGCGGACGCCGGCGTGACGGTCGATGCCGGGCCGGTCGACGCGGGCCCCCAACCGATCAAATACGATCGCTACACCCGGCGCACCGACGGCTGGCCGGCCGGCGCCCGGGTCCTCGGGGCCGCCGTGGTCGACAACGTGCTCTTCGTGGCCAGCGACCAGGGGCTCCTGTCGCTGGGCGCCGCGGACACGCGCTGGGCCGTGGCCCCCACGCCATTGTCGGGCGACGTGAAGCCCACCTCGTTGCAGCGGGTGGAGCAGACCCTGGTGCTGACGGCCGCGGGCGCGACAGCCGGTGGCCTGTACGTGAAGCCCTTCGACGGAGACTGGGCGCAGGTGAGCGCCGCACCTTCGAAGCCAACGTGGCTGTTGGTGAAGAAGTCGACTGACTTCCTGTTGGCGACGACCGGTGGGCTGTACGCAGCGAGTGCCTTGTCCGGCCCCTGGGCGCGGCGCAGCCCGGTGGGGACGATGCTCTTCACGCGCGCCACGACCCGGCTGGTGGCGGCGCCGTCTCAGCAGAAGCTGTTCGCCTCGGGCGACCCCGCGGGGGCGCTGGGCGGCCTGTACGAGTCGAGCGATCTCGGCGTCACCTGGGCACCGAACGGGCTTCGCGGCCTGGTGGAAGCCCTCGGCGCCACCGGGGCCTTCGTCGTGGCCTCGACCTCGATGGACGGCCAGCAGCGCAGCGACAACTACGGCAACACCTTCCGCCCCGCGACGGCGCCCATCGCCGGCGGCGTGCTGACCTACGTCGTGCAGGGCACCCGCATCTGGGCGGGCGGTGACGGAGGGCTCAAGAGCAGCGACGACAACGGGCTCACCTTCACCGACAACGCCGATGGGTTGCCGGTGGGAACCTCGGTGAGGGGCCTGTTCTTCGCGGGGAGCTACGCCATCGCCGATACGGTCGACGGCCCATGGCTCACCCAGATGCAGTGACGGCGGTTACTTGCTGATCGGCGTCTCGATGGCGCCGGAGCCGTTCTCTTCCTGGTGCTGCTTGGGGTTCGTCGGCCAGGTGAAGTCCTTCGGAACCTTGCCGCCTCCGCGCGTGCCACTCGTCCACTCGTGCGTGTGGTGCTCGATGTCGGCGTCGGGGCGCGGCTTGTAGGGCACCGGGAGCTGGCGCGGATCGGAGTCGTGGTTCGAAGCCATGGCCAATTGACTAGCGCATCGCGTGGATTTCGGCAGCAATGACGCGATGGGCCCTCCTGCGACCGCGCGGATCCACGCCTTCGACTGGCTCCGCGGCGTGGCGGTCCTGGTGATGATCCAGACGCACTGCCTGGTGCTCCTGTTGCCGGAGATCCACGCGCAGGCGCTCTATTCGCGCATCGTGGCGATCGACGGGCTGGTGGCGCCTTCGTTCATCTTCTCTGCGGGGTTCGCCCTGGCGTTGGTGCAGGTGCGGGCCGGGCTCGCGGGCCGCCGCTCGGAGCAGGCAAAGAAGACGCTCAAGCGCCTCGCGGAGGTGCTCCTGGTGGCGAGCTACATCAACTTCATCTGGTTCCCGATGTGGCGCGAGCCGAAGTGGCTGTTCCGCATCGACATCCTCCACTGCATCGGACTCTCGCTGCTGCTGGTGATGCCGCTGCTGGTCGGGCTGTCGACGCGCCCGCGCCTGCTGCGCTGGGTGACGTTGCTGCTCGCGCTGGCGGTGTTCGCGGTGGCGCCCTTCGGGGAGCAGGTCACGGGCCTGGCGCAACTCTTCCTCAACAACAAGCCAGGGGTGCTCGACGCGACGACGGGCGCGCAGTTCCCCCTGCTGCCGTGGGCGGGCTACGTCTTCCTCGGCGCGAGCTTCGGCGCGACGGTGGGGGCGATGCAGTCGGAGCGCGAGCTCTGGGCGTGGCTGGGCCTGTTGATCGGCATCGGAGGGCTGCTCTGGTGGCGCGACCAGGACGTGAAGGCGCTCTACCCGCCGCACGAGTTCTGGGTCACCAACCCCGCGAACTCCGCGCAGCGATGGACCTCCGTGCTGGGGGTGGTGGCGGTGTTCCGCCTCCTGGAGCGGGCCTGGCCTTCGAGCGCCCACACCCGTGTGGCGAAGTGGCTGGCGGCCTTCGGTGGAGCGTCGCTCTCGGCGTACTTCTTTCACCTGATGTTGCTCTACCACCGCCACTTCGGCGTCTTCTCGCGGCTCTTCCGCGAGAAGGCCGACTGGCCGCTGTTCTGGGTGCTGGTCGTCGCGCTGATCGCTGCGACGTGGGGCTGCGTGAAGGGGTGGGAGCGCATCGAGCCGAAGCTCCGCGCGCGCCTCACTTCTTCGGCAGCACCGCCTCGACCTTCTTCTTGACCTCGTCGCTGGTGGGCTCGGCGGCCGACGCGAGGTGCGCGACGACGGTGCCCTCGGGGGACACGAGGAACTTGTTGAAGTTCCAGTCCACTGCGCCGCCGTTCTCCTTGAGGCCGGTGAGGAACTTGTAGAGCGGGTGGGCCGCGTCGCCCTTCACGGGGATCTTCGCGAAGAGCGGGAAGCTGGTCTTGAACTTGAGCTCGCAGAACTTCTTGATCTCGTCGTTGGAGCCCGGCTCCTGTCCTCCGAAGTCGTTGGAGGGGAACGCAAGGATCTCGAAGCCCCTGTCCTTGTACTGCAGGTACAGCGCCTCGAGGCCCTTGTACTGGGGCGTGTAGCCGCACTGCGAGGCGGTGTTGACGATGAGGAGCGCCTTGCCCTTGTACTGGGAGAGCGAGACCTCCTTGCCGTCGATGGTCTTCATGGAGAAGTCGTAGACGTTCATGGGTGCTCCCGAGAGGGTGAGGGCCAGCAACGCGGTGGTCAGCATGGCGAGGGAGCTAACCGGCCGAAGGACCGCGCGCCACCGTCAGTGGCCGCCGCCCTCGAGCAGCGGCTCGAACTTCGCCTTGTTGGTCGCCTTGTGGAAGGCGTCTTCGACGTCGATCTTCTTCTCGGTGGCGAGCTTGTAGAGCGCGTCGTCCATCGACTGCATGCCCAGGCCCTTTCCGGACTGGATGATCGAGCTGATCATCGGCGTGTTCCCCTCGCGGATGACGTTGGGGAGGCCCGGCGTCTTGAGGAGGATCTCGTGCACCGCGACGCGGCCACGGCCATCGGGGGTCTTGAGCAGCAGCTGCGAGACGACGGCCGCGAGCGACTCCGAGAGCATGGTGCGCACCTGCTGCTGCTGATCGGTCGGGAAGGCATCGATCACCCGGTCGATGGTCTTGGGGGCGCTGTTGGTGTGCAGTGTGCCGAACACCAGCACGCCCATCTCGGCGGCGGTGATGGCGAGGGAGATGGTCTCCATGTCGCGCATTTCGCCGACGAGGATCACGCCAGGGTCCTGGCGGATGGCGCTGCGCAAGGCGTTGGCGAAGCTCTTGGTGTCGACGCCCACCTCCCGCTGCGAGAGGGTCGACTTCTTGTTCTGGTGAACGAACTCCACCGGGTCTTCGATGGTGATGATGTGTCGGGCGCTGTTGGTGTTCACCAGGTCGATGATCGCGGCGAGCGTCGTCGACTTGCCCGAACCGGTGGGGCCGGTCACCAACACCAGCCCCTGCTCGAGAAAGGCGAGTTCCTTGAGGGGCGCCGGGGCCTTGAGTTCCTCGAGGGAGCGGATGCGCTCGGGAATGATGCGGAACACGGCGCCGGCACCGCGCTCCTGGTTGAAGAAGTTGGCGCGGAAGCGGGCCAGCCCGGGGATCGCGTAGGCGAAGTCGAGGTCGAGGTTCGAGCAGTAGTGCGCCCACTGCTTCTCGCTGGCGAGTTCCTTGAGATGCTCGCGCAGGCTCTCGTCGGTGAAGGAAGGCCAGCCGGCGATCGGCGCGACCACGCCGTGCTGACGGAGGTGCGGGGGGATGCCCGCGGCCAGGTGGAGGTCGGAGCCTCCCTGGTCTTTGAGGTGGCGGAAGAGGGCGTCGAGGCGTGCCATGGCGTGAACCCGGTCA
>JBBRUE010000197.1:0-9450 GCA_038248085.1 Myxococcales bacterium
CTTCTTCGCGAGGCGCGCGTCCTGAGAGGAGCGGGCGAAGTCTTCCCACGGAATCGGCGTGATCAACCCCTCGCCGAGGTCTTCGCGCCACTGCTGCTCGAGCTCCGGGCGCTCGTTCGCGTGGGCCAGCACCGACAGGGTGGTGAAGGGCGTCACGCCTGGGTGGAGTTCGCCGAGCACCGGCGTGCCTTCCCCGCGGAGCATCGCCTCCGCCGAGGGCGCGGCCCACATCAGGTCCGGCGCGTGGTGACGGGCACCCGGCCACCCGGGACCCGGTGCAGCGAAGCGACGGGCGACGACGCGCTCGGCTTCTTCGAGAGGCAGCGTCGTGCGCGCGCCCCACAACGAGCCCCACTTCGCGCGCAGCCGCTCGGCGACGGGAGAGATGACCGCCGGCCGTTCGCCCTCGAAGAGGCTCGCGGTGTCCGCCCAGAAGACATGGAGTGGAACCCGTCGCTGCCCGAAGCGGGTGAAGCGTTGGTGCAGCCGGCGCACGAGGCCGCGGGCGATCTCAAAGGTGTACCAGCGCGCCACGTCGAGCACGACGGCGAGGGGCCGGGCCACCCGCGCGCGCATCGCGTCGCTCAGCTCGAGGTCCACCGCGCGACGGCATTCTTCGTAGACGAGGCCGCGGCCGCCGTAGGTGCGCCCCGCGTGGCGCTTCGGCGCGTGCTGGGTGACGAGCGTGAAGTGCGCCTCGAGCCGCCAGAGCACCTCCGCGAGCGCGTTGGCGCGGCCATCACCGGCGGGCAGCGACTGGAGCGCCGCGAGTTGCGCGCGGAGGCCGTCGACCTCCGGCGTCGCGGGGAGCGCCTTCAACGGGTCGTGCGAGATGGCGACGGGGAAGGACCAGCGCACCACGTCGCTGCCGGCCAGCCGCTCGAGCACCGCGCGCTTCGCAGCACTGCGTCCGACCAGCCGGCGCGCCGTCATCGGCCCGCGGGACTGGAGCGTGGTGAGCAAGGCGGCCTCTTCGACCGAGAGCTCGTGGGTAGTGGTGGGCGTGCGGAGCGTGCGGCGCTCGACGCGGAGATCTCCGGGCAGCCGCACCATCGCGTCGTCCATCCACTCCGGTTCGCGGGCCACGGTGTCCGCCAGGACGCGCGCCATCCACGGCTCGGCGAAGGCGCGACGGGCTTCGAGCAACTCGGGCTGCGGCACGAAGCGCCCTGCCCCGCCCCAGCGCGCCCAGCCCACCGGCCCGAAGAACCCGATGGTGTCGTTCTTCGCGCAGTAGCGCTGGAGGTAGCGGACGACGAGCAGCTCCTTCTTGCGCGTCTTCGAGTCGCTGGCGCCCTCGGCCTTGCGGAGCAACGAGTCGAGCCCGTCGGCGACGGCGGCGCGGTTCTGCCAGGTGACCGCCTCGCGAAAACGTGGAGTGCGGGCGACCTCGCGCAGGGCGTTGGAGAGATCGGCGCGCTGCACCACCGCGTCGAGCCAGTCGAAGGGAAAGCCCGCGCCCCGCACCAGCACCTGGGGCCAGAGCGCCCAGCCGCGCGCGAGGGCGGGCCGCTCAGACCGCGAAGACCGTCGAGAAGCCATAGTCCGGCGGCGGGTCGGTCATCACCAGGCCCTCAGCATCGGGGGCGTGGCGGGCAGCGCCACCACCGAAGGCGCCGTCGTAGATGAAGGAGGACAACTCGACGCGGCTCTCGACGAACTCGAGGTGCTTCTCGTCGACGAACACCGGGATGCGCGCGCGGGGCATCGAGACGTACTCCTGCGCGACGTAGCCGTCTTCGCCGGTGGCCACCTGCGCCACCTCGCGCCACAGCCCCTTCGAGCGCGAGATGCCGATGTGCGTGTCCTTGCCGTCGAAGGCGCGCTTCATCACCCAGCGGTCCTGTGAGCGGGTGTAGCGGGACGGCGATTCACCGCGAGGGAAGTGCGTGGGGGAGATCTCGAAGCGGAAGCCGTCGGCGCTGCGGTGGCTGAAGTGCGGCTCGAGCTCGTGGAGCAGCGGCAGCACGCCCTTGTCCATCAGCGTGGCGGCGAGCGGCTTGACGAGGGCGACGTCGCCGATGCGCGCGCCGCGGAGGTGGGCGAGGCGGCCGCCGGGGCGCAGCAGCTCGGGCTCCTCGAGGAACGACGAGCCGATGGTGACGAGCATCACCAGGTCGGGACGGCGGGCGTCGCCGATGATGCGCGGGTTGCCGTCGCGGCCGACCACGAGCTGCTCCTCGGTGACGATGCGGCTGTCGACGCCGAGGCGGTACAGCTCGCGCTGCACGTAGTCGAACTGGTCTTCGACGCGCTTGGGGTAGCTGAGGATGACCTCCCATTCCTTGTGGTGCGAGAGCAGCGCGACGAAGGGCTTCGCCGAGGGGCGCATCGCGCGGCGAATGGTGTGGAGGTAGCGCGGCAGCGGGCGGCGGTGAAAGCGCGAGACGTCGACGCCGAGCCGACGGAGCACCGGGTGCGCACGCCAATAATCGGCCACCACCTCGGTGTAGCCACAGCTCACCGCGATGCCGTTGCCGAAGTTGATCTCCGAGAGGACGAAGCGATCTTCGAAGAGGAACCCGTCGGGCCGCAGGTGCGAGAGCCAGTCGTGCGAGTCGAGGCCCGCGCCGACATCGAGGGCGTCTTCGAAACCGGGCGGCAGCGGGAGCACCTTCGAGAGCGCGCCGTGTCGAGCGACGAGCTGGCGCAGCCGGGCGCGCAAGGCCACGAGGCGCACGTGCAGCGAGGCGGCGAGGAAATCGAGGCGCTCCGCGGGAATGAAGAGCGGGCGCAAGGCCCAGCCCGAGCCGCGAATGGTGGTGATGCCCCACTGCTTCCAGCGCTCGTGAAAGCGGTGGGTGTAGTCGCGCACCTCGCTGACGTGGCGCTTGAGGCCCGCGTCAACGAGGCGCGTGAGGTGCGCGTCGATGGGAACGCGCCGTGAAGCGCGGGTCACTCATTCCACCGGCTTGCCCGGCTTGCGACCGCCCCCGGTGCCCGGCTTCCACGTGTCGGTCTTGCCCGGCTTGGCAGGGGTGGCGACCGGCTTCTTCGGCTTCGCGCCCGGCTTGGTGGGGTTGGTCTTCGGCATGGAGGGCGGCTTGGAACCAATGCGAGGCATCACGTGCTCCTTCGAGGGTGCGGTGCAGCAGGGATCTACCCGAACGGTGGGCGGAAGAATACGGGGGCCAGGCCGCCGCCCTGGTGGACGTTGACCACGGGGTGGGCGGAGGCGCGGCAGAAGGCGCCGGCCAACTGCGGGTGAAACCAGAGGCTGTGCACCACCCACGCGTCGTGGGGCCCGGTCGCGTGGCCGTCTTCGAAGAGCGACACCGCCGCCTTCGGGAGCGGGTGGTAGCGCTGCACGACGTAGCGATCGGGGCTGGCGAGGGCGGTGGCGAGGGCGGCTTCCCACTCGGGCGCGGTGGAGAAGGGTCCGATGACGATGCCGAAGCCGCCGTAGCCGTCGATGGGCTTGAGCACCAACTGCTCGCGGGACGCGCGCACGAAGGGCACGAGGTCGACCCGCGCGCCTTCCCACTCGGCCCAGCGATCGCGCACCAGGCGGGTGCAGGGCACGTGGGCGGCGAGCACCGGGGCGAGGTCCGGACTCCAGCGGGCCGGGGTGGAGAGCGCCTCGAGCAGCGACTTGTCATCAGCGAGCGCGGCGACGAAGGGGTTCATCAGGGTGACCGCGTCGGCGCGCACGGCCGCGAAGAGCGCCGCGCCGCCCGCCGTCGAGGGCCCGAGCAGCAGCTCATCGAGCGCGTCGCGGAAGACGGCGTCGACCGGCCGTCCGCGCGCGAGCAGCCGGGTGCCGTCGAAGTGGAGCTCGGAGGGATCGACGCACGCGGACTCCCAGCCGTGCTGCGCGTAGTGCGCGGCGAGCAGTCGGTGATCGCTCTCGACGATCGAGTCCTTCAGCACCACGAAGGCGATGCGGCGGCCGGGGGTGAGGGCTTCGAGGGCGCGCCGGTGCGACGGCATCAGGGCAGGCGGCTCGTCGAAGACCTCGGCGAGGGCGTCATGCCAGCCCATGGCGGAGGGATCTCCGGCCTGCACCTCGAGCAGTTGAAAATGCTCCGGGGCGTCCGCGGGGCACACCACGTCGAGCCGGGTGAAGCCGAGGCCGCGGCCGCGCGCGAGCTCGAGTTGCATCAACTCGAAGAGCCCGGGGAAGCCAGCGAGGTGCGCGGGTTGGGCGGCGAGCGCCTCGGGGAGCAGGCTGGTCACCGCCTGCATCAACGTCGCGCCGACGCGGGCGAACACGTCACGGTGCGGGAGCGTCATCGGGGCCGCGAGCGGACGCAGCGGGTGCACCCGGCCGGAGCGCACGAGCGCGTCGAGCCGCGTGAGCGCGGAGGTCATGCCGCGACGGCCCCGAGCTCCCGGAGGCTGGCGACGAGCGAGGTGATGTCTTCGTCGGAGTGACCGACGCCCAGGCACATGCGCAGCATCGCGTTGCCGCGCGCGACGATGGGGAAGAAGGTGACGGAGACGAAGTGGCCGCGCGCCTTGAGGGCGTCGGCGAGCTCGATGGCGCGGCGCTCGTCGCCCACCTCGACCATGCGGATGGGGCTGAACGGCAGCGCGCGACCGAGGAGGCGATCGAACAGCGCGACCTTCTCGCGGAGCTGCGCCTGGAGCTCGTTGACCACCCCGGTGCGGTGGAGTTCGAGCGAGGCGAGGCCAGCGCCCACCACCGAGAAGTCGAGCGGCGCGGAGAAGGCGTAGGTCATGCCGAAGGTGCGAATGCGGAGCTCGGCCTCGCGGTTGGGCACCAGCACGCCGCCGCCGTTGCAGCCGAAGCCCTTGCTCAGGCTGAAGGTGATGCTGACGTTCTCCGGCAGCGTGCCGCCGAGCCGAGAGAGCACCGTGCCCTCCCCACTCTCCCCGAAGATGGAGGTGCCGTGCGCGTCGTCGATGTAGAGCGAGAACTCGAGCCGCCGGGCGAGCGCGAGGACCTCGTCGATCGGGCACACCCCGCCCATCGAGTAGATGCCGTCGGCGACGTAGATCACCGCGTCACCGCGCGCGTGGGCAGCGATCACCGCGGTCTCCAGCGCCTGGAGGTCGTTGTGGGGCAGCGTCTCGACGTGGTGCTCCACCGCCAGCACCGGCCGGAGGAACTGCATCGAGGCGTGCGCGAGCTTGTCGTAGAGGAAGGTGAGCCCGCCCTTCCGGGTGCCGAGGTCGCGCGCGGCGAGCAGCGGCATGGTCGACATGTGCGTGGTGGTCACCGAGGGGAAGGTGACGGCGCGGCCGCCCCACAGGGTGGAGAGCCCCTCTTCGAGTTCCTCGAGCGGGCCGATGCTGAAGCGGCTCCGCGCGCAGCACAGGTGCACGCCCCAGTCGTCCATGATCGCCTGGCTGCGGGCGATGACTTCAGGGCGGGTGTCGATGCCGAGGTAGCTGCAGTTGATGAACTCGGTGACCCAGCGCTCGGGCCCCAGCGCCACCCGGCGCCCGTTGCGCGCGTGCAGGTTCACCTGCATCAGGCCGCGACGCAGGGCCTCTGAATAGTTTTCCTGCGCGTGGAGCTGCAGCGCGGCGGTGTTGCGGAGTTTGTGAGAAGGCTCGGTCATACCGGGGGGACCCTTTCTACAGGACACCCCAGCCCCCGTCGCTGCGCAACCCTCGTCCCCGGGCTATGAGCGGCGGGTGCGAGCCGACGCGTCTCTCGAGGTGGCCCCCGCCCTGCCCGCCCTCGCGGAGCACCGGCTGATCAACGCCCGCGGCTGGGAAGTGCCCACCAAGCGAGATCCCCGCATCCCCTTCGCGGCGCTGCTGGCGACGTACGCGGTGCTGGGCTTCACCTTCCTGGGGTTCAACCGGCAGTGGTGGCAGATGGCGCTGATCGTCGGCTCCGGCTGCGCGCTGGAGGTGGTGTTCAGCTGGGTGTTCAACCGGCGGAAGATCGTGCCGCTCTCGGCCTTCATCAGCTGCACCTCGCTGGGGATCCTCCTCAACTACTCGCACCACTCGTGGGTGCTGTTCTTCCCGGTCTTCCTCACCATCGGCTCGAAGTACCTGCTCACCTTCCAGGGGCGGCACGTCTTCAACCCGTCGATGTTCGGGGTCGCGATGTCGCTGTTGTTGTCGCGCGAGCTGATCACCGCGGCGCCCGCGTACCAGTGGGCCGGGGGCTCGGTGACGATGTCGATCTTCATCGCCACCGGCGCGCTGATGCTCTTCGTCTTCCGCGTGGGCAAGGGCCCGCTGGTGATCAGCTTCTTGTGCTTCTACGCGCTGCAGACGGCCTTGCGCGCGTACATCATGCGGCACCACCTGCCGTGGCAGACGCTGTTCCTCGGCACGCTCGAGTCGCCGCCGTTCTTCCTCTTCACGTTCTACATGATCACCGATCCCGCCACGTCGCCGAAGGGCTGGCGCGGACAGGTGGCGCTCGCCTTCGCGCTCACGGTGATCGACGGCCTGCTGCACTTCCGCGAGAGCGTCTACACGTTCTTCTACGCGGCGCTCACCATCGGCACGGCGCGCTTCGTCTTCATGCACGCGCGCGAACTGTGGCGGAAGCGGGGGGCCCGGCTGGTGGCGCTGTTCGACTTCGCTTCGCTCAAGCGCGCGGCCGTCGTGGGCGGGCTCGGGCTCACCATGCTCGGGGCGTGGAACCTCGGGCTCGCGCCGTACGACGCGCCGGCCGACGTGGGCTTCACCTTCGAGCCGGTGCCGTTCTCGCGGTCGGGCCTGCAGTCGACGATGGGCAAGACGCTCGAGGAGGTCGACCCGCGGTTGCTCCACGTCGCGAAGTGGGTGCTCTCGGTCGGTGACGCGGTGGCCACGGCCGACGTCGATGGAGATGGGCGCCTCGACCTGCTGCTGACCCACCCGCTCGCCGTGCCGCAGGACCGGGTCGGCCTCTACTTGAATCGCGGGGACTTCAAGTTCGAGCGGGTGCCGGTGCCGGCGCTCGACGCGCTGATGAATGATCCGTGGACGTACGGAATGGCAGGTGGCGCGGTGTTCATCGATGACGACGCGGACGGAGACGCGGACCTGCTCGTCACGGTCGCCTTCGGGAAGACGCGGCTGCTGCGCAACCGGCTGAAGGAGACCGGCACGCTGCGCTTCGAAGACGTCTCGGTGGCCGCGGGGCTCGACGCGCACACCGTGTCACTGGGCGCGACGTTCTTCGACTTCGACAACGACGGGGTGCTCGACCTGTACGTGATGAACGCGCTCACCACGCACCTCCCCGGCTACGAGCAGCCGACGCCGCTCAACATCTTCAAGCTGCCGCCGGTGGCGTACGAGGGCGATCGCCGCGCGCTGCGCTTCATGCACAACGGCTGGCACGACGCGGACAACGGCGGGAAGAACCAGCTCTACCGGGGGAAGGGGGACGGCACGTACACGCGGCTCGACTCCGACGCGTGGGGGCTGCCGGAGACGCACTGGTCACTCGCGGTGGGCACCCAGGACTTCAACCACGACGGCTTCACCGACCTCTACGTGGCGAGCGACTTCGGGCCCGACGATCTCTACCTGAACGAGGGCGGCAAACACTTCCGGCGCATCCAGGGCGATCGCTTCGGCGACATCGGCAAGGACACCTACAAGGGCATGAACGTCAGCATCGCGGACTTCGATCACAACGGGTTCGCCGACGTCTACGTCTCGAACGTGCACCACGCGCTGCAGAGCGAGGGGAGCCTCTTGTGGATGGTGCGGCCCTCGGCGGACCCGTTCGTGCCGGAGTTCATCGACGAGGCCACCCAGCGCGGGGCCCTCAACGAGCGAAGGTTCGCGTGGGGCGCGGCGGCGGGCGATCTCAACCTCGACGGCTGGGACGACCTGCTGCAGGCCAACGGCATGCTCGACGACCGGCTCGACAAGCGCGAGCTGAACACCCGGCGCCGCGACTATTGGTACGTGAACCAGAAGCTCATGCAGTCGGGCCCGGAGATCCACACCTACGCCGACCGCTGGGGCGACATCCGCGGGCGCGAGCTGTACCCGAACGAGGCGCGGCGGGCGTACTTGAACCGCGGCCTCGCCGGGCCGGGGACCTTCGTCGACGTGGCGAAGCAGTTGGCGTCGATGCGCCGGACAACTCGCGCGGCGTGCTGCTGGCCGACCTCGACGACGACGGAGATCTCGACGCGCTGATCACCAACCAGCACGGGCCGGTCTCGCTGTACCGGAACACGCTGCGCGACGGGGCGATCAAGCCGCACTTCATCGGGTTCTCGCTCACTGGTTCCTGGCCCACGAATCACGCGGCGGTGGGGACGCGGGTGACGGTGAAGTCGAAGTCGCTCCAGCAGGTGAAGGAGTACCAGGTGATGGCGGGCTTCTCGGGCCAGGCGGATCCACGCTTGTTGTTCGGACTGGGGAACGATGCGCCGGCCGAGGTCGAGGTGATCATCGACTGGCACCACGGGCCGCGCGAAGTGCGGACGCTCGCGATCGATCGCTACCACGCGTTGACGCCCGGGCCGTCAACGGTTCGGTGACCACCGGTATCGAACACCGGCCCTGGGTCTTCGAGCGGTTCGGTCAGCGGCACAGGGCGCGGAGCAGAAACCCCGTGCCCTCGAGCGTGCCCCGCAGGCCATAGACACGCCCATCGACGGGGAGCGGACACTGCTCGGGTGGGTGCTCGCCGGTACACGCGAACGGCACGCCCGCAGCGACTTCCCCGATGACGTCGAGGTGCCAGAGCGTGGCTTCATTGGCGTCGGTCATGCGGCTGGCCGCGAGCACGAAGTGGCGAACGCAATATGGAGGCTCGCTCGCCGTGCACAGCTGGGTGGGCCGCTTCCACATCGGGGCGCGCACCGAGATCTCCCCCGTCGGTCGCGTCTTCATCACCTCAAAGAGCGAGAGGAACTTCCCCGCTTCGCACTTCTGGAGTTCCACCGAGAGGTACGCAGGGGCCGCAACCACGACGGCGACGACCGGAACCCCAGCGTCAGGAACCCCGGCGTCGAGGCCCACCGGCCCAGGCGCGGACCGCGGTTCGGGAGCAGGCCGGGCGGTGGTGGCAGGCGTCGCGCAGCCAGAGACGATGATCAGCATTGCGACGCGAAGATGCATGGACCGGGCGCCTACGAACACTCGAGGAACTCCACCCGCGCCTGGAGTCGTTCGACGGTTCGAAGCAAGTCAGAAGCGGGGTCGCTCATGAGCGGCGCTGAGTACCACGCCGACGGGCTACAACCACCGGATGCTCGGCGCGTTGATGATCCCCGTGATGAACCTCGCGAGCTGACCCTCTTCGGCATCAACGAGCCCATCGTCAAGCTGACCGCGCTCCACTTCACCTACGCGGGCGCGGGGACGCTGGCCCTGGCGTTGCGACTGCACCAGGTGCGCCCAGGCCGATGGAGCTCGATTGCCCGGGGGCTCGTGTTGATCGCGCCTCCCGTGGTCGCGACGGGCTTCATCGCCCGCAGTGCCCTGGGCCAGGTCGGCGGCGCCTCGCTGATGACTGCGGGGGTGTGGCTGGTCGCGCTGCTTCAACTCCCCGACGCCCGGTCGGGC
>JBBRUE010000198.1:0-9386 GCA_038248085.1 Myxococcales bacterium
CGGGCCTCCAGGGTGCGGTTGGCCTCGAGGAGCTCGTCGTTCCGGTGGGTGATGATGCGGGTGAGGTCGTCGAGCGCGCCGAGGAGCAGGGTGGCTGGTCCATCGAGACCGCGCGCCTCGGCGGCGAAGGCCGCTTCGGGTGATTCGCCCTGGCCGATGCGCTCCATCTGCCGGGCGAGCTGCATGTCGGTGCCGAGGATGTGGAAGGCCAGCCAGTGCATCAGGAACCGGAAGAGGGCCTGCGGGCCTTCCGGCGCGTGGAGGAAGTTCGGCGAAGCCATGCGCGTCACGTCGCGCAGGAAGTGGGCGTGCTGGGCCTGGTGCGCGGTGACGAAGCGGCGGTCGACGCCCGCGGAGATCATCAGGTGCTCTTCGTCGACGAAGTGAGTTCGCGAGTACTGCGCCAGCTCCGCGAGCACCCGCTCGAGCTCCGACCGGGCCACCCGCTCCGGGCGCGAGCTGAGCTCTCCGAAGGCGTTGATCAGCGCGACCAGCTTCTCGTGCTGCGCGTCCACCCCGCCCAGGCCGGTGAGGAAACGATCGCTCCAGGTCAGGTTCTCCATGGCGAACACACACTTGCGAGCACCGGGCCACCATGGATCCCTCAGTGTCGCCAGCCACTTACAGGACACCTCACCGAGTCAGGCCAAACCCACGCCGATTGCGGGAAGACACCGGGCTGACGTTGCCTCGCTCGCAGAAGTCGTTCTTTCGCTCGGTCTGGGGCGACCGACGGGCGCCTCGGGTGCGGACGGGAAGTCGGGCTGCTCGGCCGTGGGCAGTGAGTTGCTGTCGCTGGGGCTCCTGGCGCTGCTGCGCGCCCGTCGTCAGCGCCGGTCCTGAAGGGGGAGGACGCTCCTCACGGTGAAGGGGGCAGCGTGAGGTGGGCGCTGGCGAGACCCATCGTGGCCTCGAGGCTGATGGCTGACGCCGCCTCCAGACGCCTCAGCGTTGCCCAACTCGAGAAGTCGCCGGTGGTGTAGCGCGCCTCCTGCGGGCTGCGCTGGCCGAGGCTCACCGCCCCCGGGGGCGTCGCCGTGAGCTGCATGGACAAGGCGTTGCCGAGCACCTCGGTGCCGTCAGCCGTGGTGCCGACCAGCGCGATGTTGACGTCTTCCAGCCCCGAGTTCGGCGCGAGCACCGGCCCTTCTTCGACCGGCGGTTCGTCGATGGTGAGCGCCCACCTCGCCCAGGAATCCCAGGAATCGGCGTGGGCCGTGCTGGTGTGCGCGAGTCGGAAGGAGGCCTGGGTGACCTCGCTCGCGCTGACCACGCGCACCAGGTGGCTCAGGCTCGCGCCGCGGCGAAAGGTGAGCGTGGCGCTGCCCGGTGCGTCGGCCTTCACCAGGAAGCGTGTCCCGAGGATTCCGGGGGTGTGCGCCAGGGGCGTCAGGCTCACCGCCTCGCCGGCCCCCTCGACGGTCAGGTCGTCGATCTGCACGTCCACGGTCTGGCCATCGACGGTCACGCCCTTTCCCACCACGCCCCAGGCCGCGCTCGCCCCCACCAGCATCGCCATCGAGCCCGCGCAGGCGCCTTCGAGACAGCGCGCGTCGAGCGCAGTGAGCTCGACGAAGTGAAGGGTCTCGCTCAGCTGCTGCTTTTCGCCGTTGTCGAGCGTGAGGAGCGCGATGATCGTCGCGTCGCCCGCCGCATCAGCGCGCACCACGTACGAGAAGTCGGCGGCCGGGCCGGACACCAGCTGACAGGGCGCGGTGCACTGCAGCCCGGTCACCTTCGAGACGTGCTTGGGGAAGGTCAGGTGTGCGTCGTCGGGGCTGTTGGGCCCCTCGATGAGCTGCACGCCGCCGGTGGTCCAGGGGCGAAGGGTGTGTTCGACGCCGAGGCTCAGGGCCCCGAAGCGAGCGCCGAGGCCGCTGGTCCCCTCATGGGGCTCGAAGCAGGCCGTGAGCAGGATCGACGAGAGCAACACAGGCCATCGGGTCTTCATGAACGCTCAGATGAGGCCCGTGGCGAAAGCGATCCATCGACCGCCTGGCCCCTGTCACCCGCGGGTTTCACTGGCCTCAGTGACCGAGGTTCGGCTACCGCGTGGCGCTGACCTTCCACTCCGAGCACGCGCCGTGATCGTCATCAGCAACAACGCGCGCGTGAGCCCCCTGCTGGCCTCGCGGTGGGCGATGTCAGCTGCTCCGCGGAGGGGCGCAGGCATCGAGGGTGATGGCCGGCAAGTGCCGCGCGGCACGGCTTCGATGCGATTGGCCTCAGCGCAGCACGCGCGCGGGGACCCGCGAGTCGCGCCCGTTCCCGATCTGCCCCTGGTCATTCCGGCCGGAGCACCGCACCACGCCGGCGGTGAGCGCGCAGAGATGGAGGTCGCCCATGGCGAGGGTGCTGGCCCCGGGCGCCACCACCACCGGACTGAAGAAGGTGCTGTCGTAGGTGCCGAGGCCGAAGTCGCCATCGGCGTTGCGACCCGCGCACCGGAGCTCGCCGCCCGAGCGACGCACGCACGTGTGGTACCCCTGTGCCCAGAGCGTCACCACGTCGGTGTAGTTCGCGAAGGACACCGGCGTCGGGTGCGGGCCGAGGACCGGCGGCGACGCTGACCGCGTTGCTGATGCCAGGCACGACGAAGGGGGTCAGGCGGGGGGTGGTGCCGCTGTCTCCGACCTGGCCCTCGGCGTCGTGGCCCCAGCAGCGCACTTCGCCGGTCGCGCGCGCGAGGCAGGTGTGGCTGTGCCCCGCGGTGACGCTGACGGCGTCGGTGATGCCGGGAATGGTGAAGGGCGTCAGCCGCGGGGTGGTCAGGCCATCGCCGACCTGCCCCTCGCCGTCATAGCCCCAGCACTTCACTTCGCCGGCCGTGGTGCGCGCGCAGGTGTGCGACGCGCCGGCCGCCAGCTCCACCACGCCGCCGAGGTTCGACACGGTCACTGCGGTGGTGCGCGGGAGCTGGGTCCCATCACCGAGTTGCCCCAGCGCGTTGTCGCCCCAGCACTGCACCGCGCCCGAGCCCAGCAGCGCGCAGCCGTGCCCGTCGTGCACCACCAGCGAGGTGACGGTCGAGACGCCCAGCACGCCCACTGGCGAGAACCGGTTGATGCGCGTCCCGTCGCCGAGGGCGCCCCTCGCGTTGCCACCCCAGCACCAGACGCCGCCGTCGGCCGCCGCGCACACCGAGGCCCCGCCGGAAGCGAGCGCGGTGACCGGAGGGAGCGCGACCGGGGAGGGCGTGCTCACCCGCCCGCTCACCCCGCCGCCGAGCTGACCTCCCCAGTTGGCGCCCCAGCACATCGCATCGCCACCGGCGACCAGCGCGCAGGCGAAGTCGTCACCCGCGCGGATCTTCTGCACGTTGGTCAGCGACACTGTCACCGGCGCCCAGACGGTGTCGTTCAACCCGTTGCCCAGCTGGCCACTGCCGCCTTCGCCCCAACACACCAGCTGGCCCCCCTGCCGCCGCGCGCAGGTGAAGTTGTTCCCGGCGGCCAGCTCGACCGCGTCGGGGAGCGAGGCGACCTGCCTGGGCGTGAGTGAGACGCCGAGGGTCATCGTGCCGTCTCCGAGTTGGCCATTGCCGGACTGGCCGAGGCACAGCACGTGACCGGTCGACTGACGCACGCAGGTGTGGCCGAAGCCGAGCGCGAGCTGGACCGCGTCGGTGAGGCTGGTCACGGAGACCGGGGTCGCGCTGTTGCCTCCGCCGCGGCCGAGCTGGCCATTGACGTTGCCGCCCCAGCACCACACGGCGCCGGTGGTGAGTCGTGCGCACGCGTGGCTGTAGCCCGCGGCGATCTCCTGGATCTGGGTCAGCCCGACCACGGGGGCCGGGAAGCTGGTCGAGACGGTGCCGCTGTTCGTCCCGAGCTGCCACGACCCGTTCGAGCCCCAGCACACCGCGGTCCCCCCGGCGCGCAGCGCGCAGGCGAAGTTCCAACCGGCGACGAGCGAGATGGCGTCGGTCAGGCCCAGCACGGTGACCGGCGTGGCGCTCGAGGTCAGGGTCCCGTCGCCCAGTTGGCCGGCCGTGTTGAGCCCCCAGCAGCGCACCGAGCCCTGGGTCGTGCGCACGCAGGTGAACTCGCCTCCGAGCGCGAACTGGGCGACGTCGGTCACCCCGGGAACCACGAGGGGGGTGGCGAAGAATGCCCCCGCATCGACGCCCGTCTCGAAGTCGACGTTGTAGCCCCAGCAGCGAACCTCACCGTTGCCGCGCAGGCCGCAGGCATGACCATTCCCGGTCCCGAGCTCCACCCAGGGCGAGCCTGCGTCGATCACCCCCGCGTCGAATACGCCCGCGTCGATTGCGCCCGCGTCCATCGCACCTGCGTCCATCACACCCGCGTCCATCACACCTGCGTCCATCACACCTGCGTCCATCACGCCTGCGTCCATCACACCCGCGTCCATCACGCCTGCGTCCATCACGCCTGCGTCCATCACGCCTGCGTCCGTCACGCCTGCGTCCTGCTGAATGACCAGCGAGCGGGCGCTGAGCGGGATCTCGAGGGCCGGTGCGTTCGCGGCGTCGGAGTCGATGATCAGCTTGGTGGAGCTCACCCCTTCGATGAGCGAACCGATGAAGACCACCTCGAGCTCTCCGGTCGCTCCGGGCTCGACCCGTGCCGGCGCGCTGCCGACCGCGAAGCCGAGCGCGGCGTCGACCAGCCACACGCGTGAGATGAGCACCGGCGCCCCGCCTGCGTTCTGCAGCGAGACCTGCCGCGAGACCCGCTCCCCCGGAGCCACGACCCCGAAGTCCACCGAGCCCGGGTCGGCCCGCAGTTGCCCGTACTGCGCTTGAATCGGTGCGCCGCACTCACAGCCCGCGAGGACGACGATCAGGACGAAGAGAAGGTTCCGCATTCAGCTTTGACACCACAACGCCAGGTGAGGTGCAGATTGAATTCGCTCGTCGCGGACGCACAGGCCTGAGCCCGGCGCGGCGTCAGTCCTTCGGCTCCCAGAAGCGGGTCTGGTAGTTGGCGAACAGGTAGGGCTCCTCGTCCGGCGCCAGGAAGGCGTTGTGCGCTTTGACGACGGGGAGCGCCTGGTACAGCGCCGCTCCTTCGTCCTGGGTGAGCGTCGTCTCGCGGACATTCAGGGTCTGCAAGTGGGCGAACGCGCGGGCGTGCTTCGCCAGCGCCTCTCCTCCGCGGCCGGTCAGCGCGCTCTGGTACAGGCTCAGGTGGGTCAACCGCGGCAGCAGCGGCGACTCAGCCAGCCGCTCGATGAGCCCGTCGATGGCGTCGTACTGCTCGATGGCCAGCCTGGTGAGCCTCGGGAAGAGACGCCCCTCGAGCAGGGGCGCGAACGCCTCGGGCGCAATCAGTTCGTCGTCACGCCGCAACCGCCCGACCCCGATGGTCAAGTTGCGCAGCCCGAGGCACTGGGCCGACCACAGGCCCTCGAGCTCCGGGGGCGTCAGGCGCCGTGAGCGCCGCGCCAGGTGCTCGAGCTGCGGCAGCACCAGGTGGCCGAGGGGGTTGCCGCTGCTGGGGCCGACGAGCGCCAGCGCGCGGAGCTGCGGGGTGTGCGGCCATACGCTCGAGAGGTCGGGCAGCTCGGGTCCCAGGCTGACGTGTCGGTGACCATCAGGCGCGTCATCGCCCTCGTGCTCGTTGAGCATCCACAGGCTCAGCGCGCGCAGCCTCGCCAAGCCGGGCCAGCGCAGCAGCACCGGCACCGTCGGCGCGTGGTCCTGGAAGCAGAGGTCGAGGCGCTCGAGGAAGCGACACAGGGGCCAGTGGAGAATCGCCTCCAGCTCACGGTGACGCCGGTCCGAGGCGCACTGGAGTTCGCGGGGCAGCCCCCTCACGCGCCAATCATCATTGAAGTCGCGCATCCACGCGTGGAGGTCACCGAGCAGCGCATACCCGAGCGCGTTGTCTGCAGGCTTGCGGGTCGAGGTGCGCATGAGCTCCGCGAGGGCGAGCTGGCCCTTCGCTTCCAGCCAGTCGGCGTAGGTGAGCCAGGCAGCACGGTCCTCGGGCGCTTGCCACACGCGCTCCTCGAGATCAGGGTTGGGCTCGAAGTCCCACACCTCCGCGGGCCCGCGCTCCGCGAAGCCATCGCGCAGGAGCGCCTGAGTGAAGGCCGGCGCGTCGGGGAGGTCACCGAAGGGCTGAGGGCGCGCCTGGCCCAGCACGCCTCGGCGCATGCGCTCCCAGACGACCTCGACAAACTCACGGCGCCCAGCGTGCTCGTAGCGCATGGTCACCGCGCTTTACTCGAAGCGGAGCCTCGAAGACCGTCGCGCCCGCGCCGGAAGCAGAGTCGTCAAAGTGGGTCAAAGTGGGTACCCCCGCCTCATGACATCTCCGCCCTGTTTCGATTTCACTCAGCACCGCCACAAGGCCTCGATGGGAACCGCCGTCATCCGCTCCCCGAAAGGCATCGAGTTCGGCCCCGTGTAAAAGACCACGCCCTGGTGGAATCGTTCGCCTGTGTGGGCGGCGAGATGGCGCAGCCCCGCAAAGTCCTCTGCGCGAACCGTGCTGGCCGCCTTGACCTCCACGCCGACCAGCCGACCGTCTGAGCTCTCGAGGACACCATCGACCTCCACCCCGTCGCGCGTGCGGTAGTGCGACAGGCGCGCCGAAGTCGTCGACCAACCCAGTTGCCTCGCGAGTTCGCCCAGCACGAAGTTCTCGAGCAACGGACCCACCAGCGAGTCGTCGCGCAGAAGGCGCTTGAGGTTGCGGCGCTGCAGGTGCGCACAGAGTCCCGTGTCGACGAAGAGCAGCTTCTTCATTCGCACCGCGCGCGTGGTGGCGCGATTGCTCCATGCGGGAAGCCGCTTGATCAGAAAGACTTCCTCGAACAACGACAGGTAGCGCTCGACGCTCCGAGCTGGAATTCCCGCGTCGGACGCAAGGCGTTCGACCTTGAGCAACTGGGCCGGGAGCCCACCGGTGGCGCGGAGCAGGTGGTGCAGCACCTCGCGTCGCGGCACGTCGGACAATTGTGAGACGTCGCGTTCCACGAGGTCGTGCGCGTAGGCGTCGAAGAACTTCGCCCTCCGGGCGTCATCGCGTCGATTGGCCTCCGGGAACCCTCCTCTGGTGAGCCGCTCGATCAGCTCGTCGCGAGCGAGCGCGCCGTCGGAAAAGCGAGGCTCGTCGTCGAAGGCCACATCGACGAAGCGATCGACCCGGGCTTCCAGCTCACCTTGCGAAAGGGGCCAGAGCGGACACGCCGGCAACCTACCTCAGTGCCGGATTTGCCAGGAATGACGTGCCGGATTTGCCGCATTCCATGTGCCGGATTTGCCACCTCGAGGGTGCATCGGGTTCACCGTGTCGCGCTGGGCGTACTCGGCGAGACCTTGTCCTCCGGCACCCTCGCTCCCAATCATGCACCGAGTCTGCCGCCTCACGCGGATAGGCGTCACCGTCGCAGTCAAGGTCGCGAGGCCGTCAGTGCGAGCGACTCCTCAGACGGCTCAGGGAGGGCCGGAGTTGAACGACAGCGCCGTCGACTTCTTCGGAGGAATGAAGAAGTAGGGGATGCCCTGGAGGCCACCGAAAGCACCGACGAATTCCTGAAAGAAGCCGCCCGGTGACGACGTGGCTGCGTCGACGCTCGCGTAGGGGCTGATGCTCATCACCGACCAGTTCGAGGCCGTGAGACAGGCCGCCACGCACTCGTTCGAGGTGAAGGTGTAGCTCGAGCGCGCAGAGACCACCGCGCACGAGCAGCCCATGTTGACGATGCTGGTGATGAAGATGGAGTTCGCCGCGCCGCCCCAGCAGTAGGTCGTACCCGTGCAGCCGGTGGTGGCGTGGTTGAGCGTTGGCAGGGCAGGGAACGTGACATTCAACGAGCCTTGGGGGCTGGCGCCAGCCACGGCGATCATCGTGGTCGAGGTCGCCGCACTGTTCCGGTACCACTCGCGCAGGCTGAAGGTGGCGGGGACGTTCGGTAGCACATAGCTCGGCGCTGGAGCGACGGCAGCGCCGGTGCGCGGGGTGAGCTGGAAGGCCGCTCCGTCGTTGAGCTGCGCCCAGGCGGCGGAGATGTTCGTGGCGCCAGGCAGCACGGGGACTGAGCGGTTCACGGTGAGCGCGGGCCTGGTACCGATGGTGTCGGTGCCCCAGCCATCGGCGCAGGCCGGTGGGGTGACTCTCGAGACGGTGCCCAGGTCGACGTTGCGGTAGCCGAGATATGACGTCGGCACGCCGGCATCGACCGTGTAGCGAAGGTAGTGGAGCGCCCCAGGCCGCGCGACGTCGTTGCCGAACCAGCCCCAGCTGGGGTTGCTGCTCGAGTTCCCGAGGGGATCGAACCAGGTGCCTCCGCTGTAGCCGTAGGAGTACCCGTAGTCTTGTGCACCGGTGAGCATGACGGCCAGGGTGTTGGTGGGCGGCACCAAGTCGTGAGGCGCAGTGCTGCAGTTGTTCGGCAGGTCATCGAAGGGGAAGTTGTAAGACTGGGTGTTCGAGTTGCCGAAGGTGGCGGTCATCGTCAGCGTCGGCGTGAGCGTGGTGAGGTCGACGTAGGTAACGGTGTCTGGCTTGGTGGCTGGCGAGGTGCAGGTCTCGCCCGCGTTGAGCAGTGAGATCCGCAAGGCATAGGGCGAGCTGAGGCTGGCCGAGCTCAGGGTGAAGGTGCCGTCGACGGCCGTGACGACACACGAAGAGGGCACACCTGGCAGCTCTATGCGCGCCAGAGTCGGGTACCCAAGGCCGCCAATCACTACACCGCTGACTGATTGAACCACGAATATATCAATGGGTTGTGAGGCTGAGGTGCCGCCGGCGGTGACCTTCACCTGCACGGTGGTCTTGCCTGGCGCGGCGCCCGAGGTGGCCGTGAACGTGAAAGTGGGGGAGTCGCCAGGTGTGACGGCGACCGTGACTCCTGAGGGTAACCCAGAGACGGTGGAGACGGCCGCGTCGGTTGGGGCACAGGCTGCGCGCGTGAGCGTGCCCTTGGTGCTCACGGTGCCGCCGCGCAGCACGTTGAGCGAGGAAGCGGTGAGGCTGAGCGTGAGATCATTGGGCAGCGCGACGTTTGCTGACACGTTGACGATCTTGTCTGCCAGGCCCGGCGCGCTCGCCGTCACCTGAAGTGGGAGCGTGCCACAGGCGGCCGAAGCGGTGACGAGGCTCATGGTGACGGTGCTACCGGAGGTGTTCGTCACTGGCGTCGCGCTCACCCCTGCCGGCGGCGGGTTGAGCAGGGCGAAGGTCACGGGGCCGGTGAAGCCGCCGGTCCGAGCGATGGTGAAGGTCACATCCGCCGACCCGGAGCGGTTCAGGTCCATCAGCGGGGTCACCGCGACGGTGTAGTCGCCGGTCGCTGTCCCTCCACCGGTCGCTGTTCCACCACCGGTCGCTGTTCCACCACCGGTCGCTGTTCCACCACCGGTCGCTGTTCCACCACCGGTCGCTGTTCCACCACCGGTCGCTGTTCCACCA
>JBBRUE010000199.1:0-9385 GCA_038248085.1 Myxococcales bacterium
AGGGCATGGCCGCGACGCAGCCGTTCCTCACCCGGTCCCTGCTGCCATTGCTGCTCCAGCCCGCGCTCGCCGATCGCCTGCTCCGCCTGTTTCCTGACCAGGGCACCGCGCGCGCGATGAACGCGGTGATGCGCAACACCGCGACCCCCACGGTGCTGCGCGCGGGCACGAAGACCAACGTCATCCCCTCGTTCGCCGAGGCGGAGATCGACGGCCGCTCGCTCCCCGGCCAGCGCGTCGAGGACGTGCTGCGCGAAGTGCAGGAGGTGCTCGGGCCCGAGGTGACGCTGGAGGTGCTGCGTTCGCTGGAGCCCGTCGTCGCGTCCCACGAGACCCCGATGTTCCAGGTGCTGTGCGACGCGATTCGCCGCATGGATCCCGCGGGTGTTCCGGTGCCGTACCTCATCCCCGGGTTCACCGACGCCGCGGCGTTCTCGAAGCTGGGCACGACCTATTACGGCTTCGCGCCCATCGTGTTCCCCGCCACGCCGAAGGTCTCGTTCTCCGACCTCTTCCACGGGCACGACGAGCGCATCCCGGTCGAGGGGTTCCAGCGCGGGCTGGTCGCCTTGCTCGACGCGGTGCGGACCTGGTGCACCTGAGGGGTGATCCGCTGGCGCGGAGGCCTCCGATCGAGGGAGAATGGCGGTCCCGATGCCCTCGAAGATCGAACGTGAAGCCGACCGCTACAAGCTGCGCCTCGACAAGACGCTCACCGACAACAAGGTGACGCCCCAGGAGGCCGACGCGATCATCAAGGACGCGAAGAACGGAAAGTTCTCCGAGGTCGAAGCGCACTACCTGTCGGGCTTCGTCGATCACAAGAAGCAGAGCTTCGACCCCGCCGCCCGCGCCAAGCTGGTGGCCTTCGTCAGCGGCGAGATGGAAGCGTTGGCGAAGATCGCCGGCGACTCGGGGCTCAAGGTCCCGGCGAAACAGCCGAAGCTGACGGCCGACTCGGTGAAGAGCGGCCTCGTCACGTGGGACGCGCGGCCCGGCGAGGTCAGCGTCAACGGCTTCGGGTTCGACGACGCGATGCAGGGGCAGGTCGGCGATTGTTACTTCATCTCGGCGCTCGCCTCGGTCGCCAAGAGCCACCCCGAGCTGCTGGCCAACGCGGTGAAGACGAACCGCGACGGCACGTACACCGTCACCTTCTTCGAGAAGAAGCCCGGCAGCGACAAGCCCACCCCGGTGCCGGTCACCATCGACGGCTCGTTCGCCGATCGCCACGGCCGGCTCGAGTACGCCGCCGCCCGCGAGACGAAGGAGCTGTGGCCGCTGATCTTCGAGAAGGCCTACGCCTCGTGGAAGGGCGGCTTCGACGCGATCGAAGGCGGCATGTCGGCCACCGCGCTCGAGGCCCTGACCGGCGCGAAGCCCGGCTTCTTCCCGGTGACCTCCGACGCGAAGCCCGCCGAGCTGTTCGCGCGCATCAAGAGCGCCTGTGACGGCAAGGGCTGCGTGGTCGCGCTGAGCAAGCCGTGGGATCCCGCGGAGCAGGGGGTGGTGGCGGATCACGCGTACACGCTGCTCGGCGTGGAAGAGAAGAACGGCCAGAAGCTGGTGCAGCTCCGCAACCCGTGGGGCGAGCGCGAGCCCGGCCACGACGGGAAGGACGACGGCATCTTCTCGATGCCGATCGAGAAGTTCATGACCTCCTTCGCGACCGTCGAGTTCGCGAAGCCCTGAGCGTTTCCGTGCAGCTCCGCGTCGCCCAGCTGATCCCTGACACCGAGGCCGAGGGGCCGGGCAAGCGCTTCGCGGTGTGGGTGCAGGGCTGCTCGCTGCGCTGCCCCGGCTGCTGCAACCCGGAGATGTTCAGCCCCGACAAGGGCGGCTCGTTCACCGCGCCCTCCGCGCTGGCCGAACAGATCCTCGCCACCCCGGGCCTCGAGGGGATCTCGGTGCTGGGGGGCGAGCCGTTCGAGCAACCCGAGGCGCTGGCCGAGCTGTGCCGCCTCGTGCGCGCGGGCGGGCGCTCGGTGATGATCTACACCGGCTACACGCTGGCCGAGCTGAAGGCGAAACAGTCGCCGCACGTCGACGCGTTGCTCGCCACGGTGGACCTGCTGGTCGACGGCCGCTACGAGCAGGGCCAGCCGGAGAAGTCCCGCCGGTGGATCGGTTCGAGCAACCAGGTGATGCACTTTCTCTCGTCGCGGTATTCCCCCGAAGAGCCGCGCTTCTCGACGGCCAACACGGTCGAGCTGCGCTTCGTGAACGGGCAGCTCACCATCAACGGGTGGCCCCAGGCCGCCGACGCCCTGCGCAAACGATGACCATCGCCGTGACCCGCGCCGAAGCGAACCTCCTCACCGTCGCGCGCGTCGCGGTGGGGGTGGTGCCGCCGTTCGACGCCATCCGCCTGCTGGTGACCTCGGTGACTCCGCCGGGGAAGCTGGGCCCGACGGCCCGCGTCGCGCTCGCCGACACCCTGGGCCGTGGCTCGGTGCTCGCGCTCGCGAAGCAGGGGGGCTGGCTCCAGGAAGGCCCGCAGCGCCTGTGGGAACGTCATGGTGCGCCTCCGCTTTCCTTCACCGGCAACACCGTGCGCCTGCTGTCGTGGGTGCTGTCGACCCCGCTCGCCGAGGCTGACGCGAGCCCGCTGCTCTTCAAGGGGCCGATCACCCCCGCGGAAGACTGTCTCATCGCGCTGCTCATCGACCGGCTCCGCGGCACGGGCTGCGAGGCGATGGTGGCGCGCCAGCTCTCGTTGCGACAGTTGCCGCTCACCACCCTGGCCCACGCGGCGGCGATGGCGCGGGAGGTGCCGCTGACCGAGTTGCCTTCGTTCGACGTGCCGGCGCTCGCGCCGTGGATCGAGGGGCTGCGCTCGTTGCTGGCGCGCAACTGGATCTCCGCCGAGCGGGCGAAGCGCGACTTCGCGGCGCCCGAGCTGCTGGTGCGGGTCGGCCGCGCGCAGGCCGACGTGCTCGACGCCTTCCTCGCGGCGATCCACGCGGCCGAGCGGCATGACCTCGCGACGTTCCTCATCGACGCGGCGACGACGTGGATCCCGGGGCGCACCGCCGAAGAGTTCACCCGCTCGATGGTCCAGGACGCGCCCCTGCGCGAACGCACCGACGCCCGTCGCCGCGCGGCCGCCATGCTGCGCAGCCTCGGTACCTTGCGCGAGTGGGACCAGCAACACCGCGCGGTGCGCTTCATCGACGACGGCTACCAGCTCGCTCAGCGATTGGTGGCCGACTGGGAGCGGCTCGGCGAGCGCGGCTTCTCCCACGCGGCGGCGCTGGTGACCGAGCTCGACGCCATTCCCACGCTGCGCCCCGCCTGAGACCTTCATGGACACGCTCGAGACGCTGATCGACACGCAGGACCCCGCCTGGCCGCTGGTGCAGTCGTGGCTGGAAGACGCCGAAGGCCGGGTAGAGGTGATCCCCCGCGACGCGAAGGAGAGCGAGGCGACGTTGGTGCACCTGCAGGCGAGCACGCGCTCGGTGCTCGGAGCGCTGGCGTACGAGACGGGTGGGTTGCTGGTCGATCAACGCGTGCGCGTGCTCGGGGGCGGGACGGAGCAGGTGAAGGCGTCACTGCGCTCGTGGAACGGCGGCGGCGGCGAGGGCTTCGCGGTCGAGCGTGGGCTGGTGCGCGTGGGCTTCGACCTCTTCGGCGGCGTGTTCGCCCTCAACGGCGGCGCGCTCGGCGAGGCCGACGGCAGCGTGCACTACTTCGCGCCCGACGCGCTGGCGTGGCAGTCGTTGCGGGTCGGGCACTCGGCGTGGGTGAACTGGCTGCTGACCGAGGAAGACCAGGTCGCCGAGTTCTACGCGCCGTTCCAGTGGCCTGGCGCCGATGAAGAGCTCTCGGAGATCGCCTTCGACGACGGGATGGCCTTCGTGCCGCCGCCGTGGACGAAGGAGGGCGCGGATCTCTCGACCGCGAGCCGCCGGGTGATCTCTGGGCGGGGGCTGGTCGCGATGTTGATGGACCTCTCGAAGGAACTGCACCGCCGCTGAGCGGCTGCAATGCGACCCACCCGTCGGGCGAAATCGCTCCCCGTTGCGGTGGTGACGAATGCCCACCAGGTGTGTTCGGCTAGGCGGATGTCCCGCGCCTACCGGATCAGCGTCAAAGAGAGCCTCTCCCGCCACGTGCAGGTCGACGACGGGGTGTGCTCGTCACTCGAGCTGCTGCCCATTCTCGCCAAAGAGCGCATGCGCGAGCTGCTCGCCGCCGAGCTCGAGGGGAAGGGCTTCGTGCGCGAAGAGAACACCGTACAGCGCAAGGAAGGCGACGGCATCGTCGTCTCGATCGACCTCGACTCCGGGGAGGTCTCGGTGACCGCCGAGGGCCACGCCGACGTCAACCTCGCCACCGAGCGCACCGCGGTCGTCGACAACACCCAGGCCGGGGACCGCGAGCGCCACCTCCGCGACGCGGCGAAGCAGTCGCTCGAGCGCGAGGCGAAGGCCGAAGAAGAGGCGCTCCGCCGGAAGGTGACCGAGCAGCTCGAGCGCAAGCTGGTCGACCTCAAGGAAGAGCTCGACGGCGTGGTGAACCGCGTCACCGGCACCGCGCTCAAGCAACGCGCCGCCGAGCTGGGCCAGGTGGAAGAGATCCACGAAGAGGCCAACGGCAGCATCACCATCAAGGTGCGGGTCTAAGTGTCGCTCTCGATTCCTGAGGACAAGCTCCCCGCGGAGCTGAGCGCCTTCGCGGCCGTCGAAGCGGCGTACCCCGCGGAGCTCGCGCGCATCGTCGAGTCGCTGCGTCGTGGGCTGCCGGTGCTGGTGGAGGCCGAGAAGGAGCTGACGCCGTACCTCTACAAGTGCGTGCGCGATCGCCTGAAGAAGGAGACCCCGCCGCGCCAGTTCCTCTACCTCGACGGGCGGCCGCTGGCGGACATGCCGCCCCCGCAGCCGGGCATGGGCCTGGTCGCGACCATCCTCTTCTACCTGCGCGAAGCGGTGCGCGGCGCGGCGGCCGATCGCATTCTCGTGTTGCCGCACCTCGACCTGCTCACCACCTCGGTGGGCGGGCTGACGAGCGAGGCGCGCGAGGTGATTCCGCTGCTCTACGAGAACCCCGAGCTCTGCTTCATGGGCTTCAAGGACCCCTCGTTCCCGCTGCCGAAGGTGATCGAGAACATCTTCCCGCGGCGCGAGTCGCTGCTCGGCGTGCCGCGCGATCGCCTCGGCCAGCTCGTCACCCAGCGCGAGAGCCGCAAGCTGTCGGCGGACCGCTCACTCAAGCCCTACCAGCTCTACAAGAGCATCTCGGGCGTCAACGCGGTGCGCATGCGCCGGCTGCTGAGCACGCTCACCGGCGAGGACTACCCCACCGACACCAAGCCCGCCTTTCAGCAGCTGCGCCAGGCGACGCTGGTGGGGCAGCTCACGTTGCCGGACATCGATCTCAACCGCGACATCGGCGGCTACCTCAAGGTGAAGGATCGCCTCAACAAGGAGATCCTCGACGTGCTCGCCATCAAGGACGCGAGCGACGACGAGAACGCGATGAAGCGCATCGAGGGGTTCATCCCCCGCGGGATGATCTTCTGGGGACCCCCGGGCACCGGCAAGACGCTCTTCGCCAAGGCCATGGCTACCGCGCTCGGCGCCGCCGTCACCATCGTCTCGGGCCCGGAGCTCAAGTCGAAGTGGGTCGGCGAGTCGGAAGAGAACCTGCGCCAGGTCTTCATGCGCGCGCGGCAGGCGGCCCCGGCGATCATCGTGTTCGACGAGCTCGACTCATTCGCCACCGCCCGCGGTACCTACCAGGGCAGCGGCGTCGAGCACTCGATGGTCAACCAGCTGCTCACCGAGATGGACGGCTTCCGCAAGGACGAGCTCGTCTTCGTGGTGGGCACCACGAACTTCGTCGAGTCGCTCGACCCCGCGCTGCTGCGGCCGGGGCGCTTCGAGTTCCACCTCCACGTGCCGTTCCCCACCTCGGACGATCGCCGCGCGATCCTCGCGATCTACAACGAGAAGCTGGGGCTCGAGCTGTCCGACCGCGCGCTCGACTACGCGGTCAAGCGCACCGCGGACACCGTCGAAGGGCAGAACACGCGGTACTCGGGCGACCACCTCCAGGCGTTGTGCCGGGCGCTGGCGCGAATGCGGCTGCGCGAGAAGCGCGTGGGCCCGCTGGAAGTCGACGACGTCGAGAAGGCGCTCTCGAGCTGGGCCGATCGCCGCAAGCTCACCCCGCGCGAGGAGCTGGTCGTCGCCACCCACGAGGCCGGGCACGCGGTGGTCTCGTTGTTCTGCCCCTCGTCGCCACCGATCGATCGCATCAGCATCCTCGGGGACTTCGCCGCGGGCTACGTGCGCCACGCCGACTCCGAGCACAGCACCGTGCGCACCTTCAAGCAGATGGCCGACTCGATCTGCGTGCTCTTCGGCGGCCGCGAGTCGGAGGCGCTCTTCTTCCAGGACCTGTCGTGGGGCTGCGGGGGCGATCTGAGCAACGCCACCGACATCGCCCGCTCGCTGGTCGAGGACTACGGCATGGGTGGCGAGCTCGTCGGCGTTCGCCGGGTCGAGGTGTCGCCGACCGATCCGCTCTCGGAGTCGATGATGGGCGCGATGGAAGGCGCGGTGAAGGAGATCCTCGAGACCCAGCGCAAGCGCGCGGCCGCGATCCTCGCCGAGAACCAGTCACTGGTGCGCACGCTGCGCGACCTGCTCGTCGAGAAGAAGGTGCTCGACGCGGAGACCCTCGCGGCGGTGCTGCCCAAGTCAGAGAAGAAAGACCTCGTCGCCGCGGAGCGCTGACCCCACATGGCTACCCTGATCCTCCGTCTCGACATCGACCCCACCACCAAGAAGAAGAACGTCTGGGTGAAGCTCGACAGCGACTCCGACGCGCTGCCGATGGAACACGAAGAGCAGCACAAGCGCATCGTCGAGGCGCTCCTCGCGGGCGGCGCGCTCAAGGCCGAAGACCTCGGCACCATCACCATCGAGCGCGAAGGGCAGGGGCCGGCGAAGGTCGTCGACCCGCAGGAAGTGCCCGCGCAGCGTGAGCCCCAGGGCACCAAGGGATGAGCAGCCCCTACGTCGCGGTCGCCAACCAGCTCACCGAGCTGATGCGCATGTCCACGGGCGACAAGTTGTCGCTGCTGGCCTGGTACGACGCGGCGCAGCGGTTGATGCGCTTCGTGAAGGCCGAGCAGCTCGAGGTGCCGCCCTTCGTTCACCAGTGGCTGACGGGCGCCGAGGCCCGGGTGGCAGATCCGCTGCGAGCGGCAACGGAGAACGCCGAGCTGGTGAAGTACCTGGTCACGCTTCCGCGCGGGTGACGCGGGGGTATGGTCCTCCCGTGCCGATCACCACGACGTCGATCGAAGCGCTGAAGCGGCTGTCGAGCTACCCCCTCGACGCCATGCTCCAGGAGGTCGGGCCGCTGGCGTTGGTGCAGCGCGCGCCTCCGCAGCAGTCGCAGGCGACGCTCCACAAGCAGCTCTCGCGCACCATCGAGACCGAGGGCCGGCCGCAGGTCGCACGGCATGCGCTCTCGCTGATGCTGGGCCTCGACGACGGCATGGTGGTGCCGCTGGGGCGGGAAGGTCCCGAGGGCTCGGTGGTGCTGGGGCGGGCGGACGACGCCGACGTGCAGTTGTTCGACGGCTCCGTGTCTTCGAAGCACGCGCTGGTCCGGTTCGACGGGTGG
The DNA here is from genome assembly GCA_038248085.1 of Myxococcales bacterium. Taxonomy (GTDB): domain Bacteria; phylum Myxococcota; class Myxococcia; order Myxococcales; family Myxococcaceae; genus Archangium_A. The sequence goes on from JBBRUE010000199.1 coordinate 7,642, forward strand.
AAACGGCTCGCGTGGCTCAGCGACCTCGGCTCGACGAACGGCACGCTGGTGAATGGCAAGGCCGTCACCGCGGAGGTGGCGCTGGCGGAAGGCAACATCGTCTCGCTGGGCGATGAGACGGCGTTTCTCTTCATGCGCACCGAGACCCTCTACGCGCTGGTTCGCACGCGTTGAGATCGCTCGCCTGCGTCCTCTCGTGAAGTGAGTCGGTCAGCTTCCGCTGACCGCCCACTCGCGAGGCTCTGCCGTTTCAGTCGGCGATGACGAACTCGACCCGGCGGTTGTTCTCGCGACCCGCGGGCGTCTTGTTGGTGTCCACCGGGCGCTCCTGCCCGTAGCCCTTCGCCTCGAGCCGCTCGCCCTCGATGCCTTCCTTGATCAGGAAGCTGCGCACGCTGCTCGCCCGTCGCTGCGAGAGATCGAGGTTGGCCGCCGGCTTGCCCTGGCTGTCGGTGTGGCCTTCGACGCGAACGTGCTTCAGGTCGGGGTTCGCCTTGAGCACCGCGGCGACCTGCTTGAGCAGCGAGAAGCTGCGGTCGAGGATCACGTCCTTGTTGGTCGCGAAGTAGACCTTCTCGAGGATGCGGATCTTCCCGCTCTCGATGATCACCTTCGTCTTGCCCTGGTCGGGGCATCCGTCCTCGTCCTCGTTGCCGTTGATGGTCTCGGGCTCCGTCGGGCACTTGTCGGCGCTGTCGGGGATGCCGTCGTGGTCGGTGTCGGGCACCACGTCAGGGCAGCCGTCAGTGTCTTCGAAGCCGTTGTTCGTCTCGGGCTCCAGGCGGCACTTGTCGGCGGTGTCGGGGATGCCGTCCTTGTCGTCGTCGAGGTCGGGGCAGCCATCGGCGTCCTCGAAGCCGTCCTTGTCCTCGGCGACGGTGGGGCACTGGTCACTCGCGTCGGGGATTCCGTCCTTGTCGGCGTCGGCCACCAGCGGGACCACGGGCACCGTGTCGGGACACCCGTCCTCGTCCTGGTACCCGTTCTTCGTCTCGGGCTGGAGGCGGCACTGGTCGACCGCGTCGTTGATCCCGTCACCGTCGTCGTCGAGGTCGGGGCACCCGTCGTCGTCCTCGAACCCATCGCGATCCTCGGCGAGGGTCACGCACTTGTCCTTCGAGTCCATGATGCCGTCGCCATCGCTGTCGACGTCGGCCTTCGGCGGCGAAGTCCACGCGGCCGAGAACAACACCCGGAACGCGGGCACGCCGAAGCCATGTGACAACCCCGGGCCCGCGCCGAGCCGCAGCGAGAGCATCTCGATCGGCCGGTACTGCACGGCGGCCAGCGCCTCGAGCGCGATCTCCTCGGGGTCGGTCTTCTGCAGACCCACCGCGCCGAAGATCGTCGCCTGCACGGCCCACTTCGGGGTGATCGCGTACTCCCCGGCCGACGAGAAGATGAACTCGTTACCCGCGGTGATGTTGAGCAACTGCTGCGTCGGCTTGAAGGCCACGCCCACGTCGATCAGCCCGCGGAACTTGCCCACCCCCACCTCGAACAGGGCCCGGGGCAGTAACCCCACGCCCGACGCCCCACGAAACCCGCCCGCGCCACCCCCGGTGGGGAGCTGGATCGTCGCAGCGATCCCGAAGGCCACCTTGTCGTTCGCCCAGAGGCGGGCCTTGGGGGTGAAGCGGAGATCGCCCAGGCCGGTGGCGTTGGGCGGCACGCCGGTCAGCGCGCTCGACTGCGGCTGGAAGACGACGGGCAAGACGAGGCCGAGCTCGAGCACCTCGGTGAC
>JBBRUE010000200.1:0-9342 GCA_038248085.1 Myxococcales bacterium
CGCGGTCTGTTCCTGTCGTGGCCGCAGCGCGACCGCGTGGAGGAGTTGCTCGACAACGCGGTCGGTGACCTCGACATCGACGTCGTCGTGGCTTTGCAGAAAGCGCAGGGCAGCTGGCCCAGGCGGTTGAAGACGGGCGCGAAGTACAGCGGGTTCTGGTTGCTGTCGTCGCCGAAGTAGAGCCGTGACTCTTTCGTGGGGTTCTCTGCGGCGTCGAATTCCCAACGGTTGTTCTTGGTGTCGATTTTCAACACCCGCTCGGTGTCGGGGTTGTTGTTGTCGTACACCCGCAGCAGGAACACGCCTGATGCCGACGGATCTTCGGCGTAGGAAATCGGCGTGACGGCGTGACCGCCGGAAATCGTCTTCCCCTTCTTCCGCACCATGCCGATGCGCATGCGCTCGGTGGCGGTGGGACTCAACACCTTGGCCAACACCGGCATGACGTCTTTGGCCATGTACGACTTCGTCTGCTTGGTCGCGACCTCGGGCACCAACTGGGTGGTGAACCAGTAGGCCAGCTCGCGCTGCAGCGGGGCGTTGTCTTCCAGCGTCAGGTCGCGGGCCGTCGAACCGCCAAAATCGACCGCCTTGAGCTTGCCGCCGAAGAAGAGCGACGACATCACCGCGAAGCCTTCGCAGCGGCCGCCCGCCATCGCTTTGTTCGCCTTCTTGACGAATGCTCTCGCGGCCGGCGTCAGCTCGCACGGCGATGCCCGGTTGACGCACACCTCGTCGCCAAACATGCGCTGGGCGAGCTCCGCGTCCATCTGCGAGGCCTCGAACCCTGTCGCGAAGTTCGCGAAGGCCATCGAGTGCTGGGCCATCTTGAACCCCGACGCCTCCTGCTTCGGAAGCTCTGGGCCACAGCCAGCGACAGCAAGTACCGCTACCGCAACAAGACCTCGGCGAGAAAAAATCACGCCGCGCAGTCTCAAGTGCGAGCGACGGAGACAATGTGTCTTGCGGACTACAGTGGAGCACCCGCGGCTCAGAACCGCAGCCGACGGAGGCGTCACGCGCTGCCGGCACCTGTGCTCCGCGCGATGCTCGCCACCTCGCGCCCGCGCGCTGACTCGAGGTCGAGCGACCACCGCAGGCGGCTGCCCTCACCCGCTTCACGCTTGAGGGGAATGCCGGCCCCGGCGATGGCGTCGAGGTCGCGTCGAATGGTGCGCGTGAGGCACCAGCGCCTCCGCCGTCAGCGTCAGCGCCGGCCCGCGCTTCGGTTGCCACCGGGACCTTCCGTCGGGCAGCCGCGTCAGCCGCACCTCCGCCTCTGGCCCTCGCGCTCCATACCCGCACCGCTTCCGCAGCCCCATCCTGTCGAAGGTGTGCACCGCCGTGTCCGCGTGCAACGAGAAGCCCTGCGCCACCGCCAACCGTCTCGCCTTCTTCTGCGGCACGGCCTCGTCGAAGGCCAACCGATGCTGCGCCCCCTCCGCCCTCAGCACGTCCAGGTCCTCCTCCGGCCAGCGCTCCTCCACCTCCGCCAGCAGCGCCCGCACCTGCCGCAGCAGCCGCTGCAGCACCGCCTCCACCGCCTCGTCCTCGGGCGGCGGCAGCACTACCCACTCCCCCTCCTCGCTCCACAACCCCTCCGGCAGCAGCACGTGCAGGTGCGGCGTCATCTGGAGCGCCCCCCCGAAGAGCTGCAGAAACCCGGCAGCCCCTCCCCTCAGCAGGCCCCGGTACCCCAGCAGCTTCGCTCTCGCGCGCTGCCACCTCCACACGGCGCGCACCAGCCGTCGCTCCACCGCCCCTCCAGCGCGCGCTTCGCCGCGCACGACGGGCACCAACCCCTGCCTTTGCAACTGAACGCGCCTACCGCACGCTGGGGTACGTCGACGGCACGACACTGCGCTACGTGGTGCAGCAGGGGGCCGCGCATACCGAGTCGGCCTGGGCCTCGCGGCTGCCCGGGGCGTTCGAGTTCCTCCTCGGTCCCGCCCGCTGAGGGCGATTCGTGAGAGAATGGGGCTCGCTCATGCGTCACCCAGATTTGGACTATCTCCGCCGGGCGTTGACCTTCGGTGCGAGCGCGGCGGCGCCTGCACCAACCAAAGAGAGCAGGACCCGATGCCGAAGCGCGTAGCCAAGCCGAAGATGACCGATTGCGAGATGAAGAAGATCTTCAAGGTGGACGGCGTGAAGAGCGCGCGGTGGATCGTGCGCCCCGTGAAGGGCATGGACACCACGCCCGAGTCCGGCACCATCCGCTGCAAGCATTGCCATGGCGCGGTGCGCTTCTATAAGCAGAAGTTCCTCGACGGCCCGGTGGACCACGTCGAACACATCAGCCGCGCCGACTCCGAGAAGTGCGAGGCCGGGGCTCACTTTCAGGGCACGCACGCGAAGTCCGTGACGCCGGTGCTCTGATGCACTGCGCCTCTCCTCCTTCGGGAGGAGGGGCTTTTCAGTCTTTGAGTCGTCGCAGGGCGGTCGCGGCCGCCTGCTTCGAGTTGCACCCGAACACCAACACCTGCTCACCGTCATCGGGCCCGCCGCTTTCGGCGAGATCCTCGAGCTTCCCGCGTGCGCGCTTCACCTGGAGGTCCGCGAGGGCGTCCGCCGCCCCCGATCGCAGCCCGCACTTCGCGTGACCCAGCAGGTCGATCAACCGGCTCTCGGCGTCGTGGGACCCCAGTCGCGCCGCCGCGGCGTAGTGGCTGACGGCCCGGTTCTCACCGAGCTTTTCCGAGAGCAGCCCGAGGTACCAGTCGCGGCTCTTCGTTTCCTTCTCCTGCGCGATGAGCTTCTTCGCCACGTCGATCTTCGTGCTGCGCTCGTCGGGCTTCGCGCTCGCGGCCTCGTCGATCGCCCGCTCGATGGCGTTGCGCCCGAAGGCGAAGACGAACACCAGCAGCACCAGCGCCAGCACGCTGCCCAGGCCCGCGAGGAGCTTGCCGCGGGGAACGCCCTGCTTCTCGGCCGACTGCAGCGAGCTCTCCACGAGCTTGCTGGTGCTCTCGAAGGCGCGGCTGGCGACGACGCTGGTGTTCTCGAAGGCACGCGAGGCGGCGTGGGCCGCGGTGTTCGCGAACTCCAGCGCCTTGTGGGACCCCGAGGTCTCGCCCATGCGGGTCAGGCCCTTGTTGCCGTAGGGGGCCTCGCCCGGGGCCGTGGTGACGCGCGCGACGCGGAACAGACGCACCGGCTCGGGGATGCCCTTGAGGTCGAAGCGGCCGACCTCCTCGCAGGTGAGCTCGGCGCGGTTCATCGAGAGATACACCGCCTCGGTGAAGGTCACCTCGTCGGCCTCGGCGATGCCTTCCACCCGGGCGGCGATGTTCACCGGCTCACCGAAGACGTCGTTGCCCTCGAGGCGCACCTCGCCGACGTTGATCGCCACCCGCACGCGGAGCTGCGCTTCTGCGCTCGCCGACTGGTTGTACTTCCACAGCGCGTCCTGCACGGCGACGCCCGAGAGCACCGCGGAGGTGGGCGACTCGAAGGTCACCATGAACGCGTCGCCGATGGTCTTCACGATGCGGCCGCCGTGGCGCTTGAAGAGCGGGGCGAGCAGCTCGTTGTGCGCCGTCAGCAGCTTCTCGTTCTGCTCCAGCGTCTGCTGGCTGGTGCGCTCGGTGAAGCCCTTGATGTCGGTGAAGACGATGGCGAGGTTGGCGGTGCGCACGGGGCGAGGGCGCTCTTACACCAACCCCAGCACCACGCGGCTGACCGCGACGAAGTGGCACGCCGCCCCGAGAATGACGAAGGCGTGGAACACCTCGTGGTACCCGAAGACCGCGGGCCAGGGGTTGGGCCGCTTGGTTGCGTAGGCCACGGCCCCGAGGGAATAGACGACGCCGCCGCCGAGGAACCACGCCACGGTGGGGGTGCCGAGCACGTCTCGCAGCGCGGGGAAGAAGGGGTAGGTGAACCAGGCGAACGCCAGCGCGAACACCGCCACCAGCGGCTTGGGCGCGGTGATCCACACCAGGGCGCGCACCACCCCGAACGCTCCGCCGATCCACAACATGATCAGCAGCGAGCGGCTCGACTCCGGGGGCAGGGCGAGGGCCAGCGGCGTCCCCGTGCCGGAAATGAGCAGCATGATCATCGCGTGGTCGAGGCGCCGCCACCACTGCCGCACCGCCGGCTGCCAGGTGACCCGGTGGTACAGCGCGCTGACCGCGAACTGGCCGCAGAGCGTGAGGAGGTACACCACGCAGCCCCAGAACATCGGTCCGCTCGCCCGGGTCAGCAGCCACACCCCGGCGGCGGCGGCGACGAAGAACGAGACCTGGTGCGAGACCCCGCGGAGGCTGGGCTTGAGGGGCGCGTCGGCCGTCGTTTCCATGGGCGGGTCGATAGTCGCAGCATCGTCACCGCTTCGTCAGGATCGTCTTCGTCAGGTTCGCCGCGGCCCCGCGTCTGGATGGACAGGTTGCCCGGCCCGAGAGGCCCTACACGCAAATTCCCTTCTAAGGACCGCGACGCGGGTTCGAATCCCGCCGGGAGCTCTTTCGTACGCTCCCGTAGCTCAGTGGTAGAGCAGGTAAATCGCGGCTTCTCACCTCGGGCGACCGTCTTTTCTGATCAACTGAATTGTTCGTTGAAGTGCATAGCCGGTGCATATACATGCGCAGTCCATGCAGCATTCGGCAGGCATCATCGGGGCGTCGGGGTTCTCCGGCATCGAGCTGACGCGCATCCTCCTCGGGCACCGCGCCGTCTCGCTCACCTTCGTCACCTCGGACCGCTGGGTCGGGCAGACCATCGCCGCGAAGACCGCGCTCCCCAGCGCGCTCACCTACGTCAGCAACGAGCAAGGCCTGGCCGCGGCGAAGGGCTGCGACGTGGTGTTCCTCGCCACGCCCGCCGAGACCTCGCTGGAACTGGCGCCGAAGCTCCGCGCGCTCGGCGTGCGGGTGGTCGACCTCGCCGGCGCCTTCCGCCTGCAGGACCTCGCGAAGTACCCCGCCTTCTACAAGTTCGAACACTCGGCCCCCGCGCTCCTGCAGGAGGCGGTCTACGGAATGCCCGAGCTCTTCCGCGAGAAGATCCGCGGGGCGCAGTTCGTGTCGAACCCCGGCTGCTACGCCACCGCCGCCGCGCTCTCGGTGGCGCCGTTGATCAAGGCCGGGTTGATCGACGTCGACTCCATCGTGATCAGCGCAGCCTCGGGGGTGTCCGGCGCCGGCCGCAAGGCGAGCGAAGAGTTCACCTTCATGGAGATCGACTCCGACTTCCGCGCCTACAAGACGCTCGGCCACCAGCACGTGCCGGAGATCGAGCAGACCCTCGGGGTGAAGAAGCTGGTGTTCACCCCGCACCTGCTCCCGATCAAGCGGGGCATCTTGAGCACCGCGGTGGCGAAGCTGCAGCAGGGGGTCACCCCGCAGCAGGTGCAGGACGCGTTCAAGGCCTCCTTCGGGGCCGAGCCGCTGGTGAAGTTGCTCCCCGGCGCCGACGCGGTGCGCATCGCCGACGTGGTGAAGACGCCGTGGTGCCTGATCGGCGCGACCGCCGACGCGACCCACGTGGTCAGCGTCAGCGCGATCGACAACCTGCTCAAGGGCGCCGCGAGCCAGGCCGTGCAGAACCTGAACCTCATGCTCGGGCATGAGGAAACCGTCGGTCTCACCTGAGGCGCTGACATGCCCGTCGCCCGTGGTTTCCTGTTCGCCGGCCTCCACGCCGGCATCAAGCCGTTCAAGAAAGACCTCGCCCTCGTCGTCAGCGAGTCGCCCTGCGCGGCGGCCGCGGCGTTGACCATCAACAAGGCCCGCGCCGCCCCGGTCGAAGACTGCCTGCGCCGGTTGCCCAGCAGCGGCGCGCGCGCGGTGCTGATCAACTCTGGTAACGCCAACGCGCTCACCGGCCAGGAAGGCCTCGACGACGTGGCCGAGCTCTGCGCTGCGACCGCGAAGGTGCTCGAGGTGGGGCCGGAGACGGTGTTCATGGCCTCCACCGGCGTCATCGGCCAGCGCCTGCCGAAGGTGAAGATCATCGACGCGCTGCCCAGACTCAAGGGCCAGCTCAAGGCTGCGCCGGAGTCGGCCGCCGAGGCCATTCTCACCACCGACACCGTGGTGAAGATCGCCAGCCGCGTGGTGCGCCTGGGCCGCAAGGAAGGCCGCATCACCGCCATCTGCAAGGGCAGCGGGATGATCGCCCCCCAGCTCGCGTCGACCATCGCCGTCATCTGCACCGACATCGCGCTCTCGCCGGCGATGCTCCAGCGCGCGCTGCTCGCCAGCATGGACGGCAGCTTCAACAACCTCACCGTCGACAACGACATGAGCACCAACGACGCGATGATCGCGCTCGCCAACGGCCAGCTCGGCAACCCGGAGATCACCGAGCCCGGCGCGGAGTACGAGCTGTTCTTCGTCCAGCTCCAGTCGCTGTGCGTCGAGCTCGCCCGGGAGGTCGCGAAGGACGGGGAGGGCGCCACCAAGCTCCTCGAGGTGCGCGTCATCGGCGCGCCGACCCCCGCCATCGCCACCGACCTCGCGCGCAGCGTCGCCGGGAGCACCCTGGTGAAGGCCGCGGTCTTCGGCGCCGACCCGAACTGGGGCCGCATTCTCGCGACCGTCGGCGCGCGCTGCGGCTCGCAGCACTACGACGTGCGGCCCACCGAGGCGAAGGTCACCGTGCAGGGCGTGGTGGTGTTCGACCGCAAGCCGACCTTCGACCCCACGATTCCCCCACCGGCGATCGCCAACAACGACGCCAACGAAGGCCCCTCGGTGCCCGGCCACCACAGCCTGCGCGCCCGCATGCGCTCGCCCGAGGTGCTGGTGGAGATCGACCTGCGCTGCGGCGACGCGTCGTCGGTCGGCTGGGGCTGCGACCTCACGTACGACTACGTGAAGATCAACGCCGACTACACCTCGCTGCTGGTGCCCACCGCCGACGGCAGCGTCGCCAAGGACGACCGGCTCACCAACTACTCGCCGAAGTTCAAGGTGAACCTGGTGAAGGAGGCGCTGACGTACATCTCGCGCTTCGCCGGCAAGCGCGTCGTCATCAAGGTCGGCCGCCAGGCGATGGGCAAAGACTCGCTGCGGGCGGCGATCGTGGAAGACGTGAACCTGCTGCGCGCGGTGGGGCTGGTGCCGATCCTCGTGCACGGCGAGAGCCCCGAGGGCACCTCGAAGGGCGACTCGCACTCCAAGGAGATGATCCTCTCCGGCCAGACCAACACTGAGCTGGTGACGCTGCTCAACCGCACCGGCGTGCAGGCCATCGGGCTCTCGGGGATGGACGCGTCGTTCATGAAGGGCCGGCGCATGGGCGAGGGCCAGCCAGGCGAGGTGGTCAACGTGAACGCCGACCTGCTCGAGATGTTCCTCCAGCGCAACTACGTGCCGGTCGTCTCGCCCGTCGGCTTCCTCGACGATGGGAGCACGATTCCGCTCGAGCCTGACCAGGTGGCCAGCGAGATCGCCGTCACCGCGAAGGCCTCGAAGCTGGTGTACCTGGTGGGAGGCCCCGGCTTCACCGAGAACGACGAGCTGCTCGGGCAGATCAACACCACCGTGCTGCGCGAGAAGGCGGCGAAGGGCATCTTCAACCGCAACCTCACGCGCAAGGCGAAGTGGGCGATCTCCGCGCTCGAGCGGGGGGTGGAACGCGTGCACGTCATCGACTCGCGAACCCCGCATTCGATCATCGCGGAGTTCTTCACCGACCAGGGCATCGGCTCGCTGGTGACCCATGGTTGACGTCGCCACGCACCGCGCGCGGCGCGAGGTGATCCGCCGCATCCTCCGCACCCACGTCGTCTCGACGCAGGAAGACCTCGGCAAGCTCCTCGAGAAAGAGGGCATCGACGTCACCCAGGCCACGCTCTCTCGCGACCTCGCCAAGCTGATGGCGCGGCGGGTGACGCACCCCGACGGCGGCACGGTCTACGAGCTGGCCGACGCGCCCGCGGCCCTCGGCGACGACGCCTTGCGCCAGGTGCACCACCTCGTCACCACGGTCGACGACGGCGACGCGATGGTGGTGGTGCGCACCGTGCCCGGGGGCGCGCCGGCCGTCGCCGCGGCCATCGACTCGACCCGTCCGCCCGGCGTGCTCGGCACGCTGGCCGGCGACGACACCATCTTCATCGTGCCCGCGCGGGGTGTGAAACCGCTCCGCGTGAAGCGCGATCTCCTCACCCTCTGGAAAAAAGGAAGTGCGTCATGACGCTCGCCAAGACCGAGGCCTCCGGTGGACGGGGCCTGTTGCCTGAAGTGATGGCCTTCTCCAGCTCGCTCTCGCTCGACAAGCAGCTGCTACGGGAAGATCTCGTCGGCTCGATGGCCCACGTCACGATGCTCGGGCGCACCGGCGTCATTCCCCTGGCTGACGCGCGCGCGATTCGCGACGGGCTGGTCGCGCTGTGGAGGCGGGCCGACGCCGGCACGCTGGTGCTGCCCAACGAAGAAGACGTGCACATGGCGGTGGAGGTCGAGCTCAACCACACCATCGGCGGCCCTGCGGCGTTGCTGCACTCCGCCCGCAGCCGCAACGACCAGGTGGCCACCGACCTGCGGCTCCACGTGCGCGAGGTCGCGGCCGTGGCCCTCGAGTCGCTCACCTCGTTCATCGGCGAGCTCGTCACCCGCGCCCGCGTGGAGAAGGACGTCATCCTCCCGTCGTACACGCACCGGCAGCGCGCCCAGCCCATCTCGCTGGCGTACTGGCTGGCGAGCTACGGCGCCGCGTTCCTCCGCGACGCGCAGGCGCTGGTGTTCGTGCTCGAGCAGTGCAAGCTGCTGCCGCTGGGGGTGGGCGCGATCTCCGGCACCTCGCTGCCGATCGACCGCGAGGTCACCCGCCAGTTGCTCGGCTTCGAGGGGCTCACCCTCAACGGCATGGACACCGTGGGCGATCGCGACTTCGCGCTCGACCTGCTCTACGCGACGGCGCGCTTCTTCGTGCACGCCAGCCGCCTGTCGACCGACCTCATCGACTTCACCACCGCGGAGTTCGGCTTCGCCTCGCTCTCCGGCGACATCTCGATGGGCAGCTCGATGATGCCGCAGAAGAAGAACCCCGACGTGTTCGAGCTGATCCGCGGGAAGTCGGGCAAGGCGCTGGGCAACCTCATGGGCCTGCTGGCGACGGTGAAGGGCCTGCCCGGCGGCTACAACCGCGACCTGCAGGAAGACCGCGCGTCGCTGCTGGAGACCGGGCCGATGTTGCTCGGCTCGCTCTCGGTGCTGCGCCTCGCGTTGCCTCGCGTGACCTTCCACCCCGAGAAGTGCCGGGTGGGCGTCGACGAAGGCTTCACCCAGGCGACGGATCTCGCCGAGGCGCTGGTGAAGAAGGGCATGGCCTTCCGCGTGGCGTACAAACACGTCGGCGCGCTGGTGAAGAAGTGCCAGGAGCAGGGCATCA
>JBBRUE010000201.1:0-9330 GCA_038248085.1 Myxococcales bacterium
GGGCGAATGGCCGTCTTCCGGAAAGACGGCGATGCCGATGCTCTCGCTGACGGTGACCTGTACGGAGCCCAGCAGGCACGGCCCGCAGATGAGCGCGGCGAGCTTCTGGGCCACCGCGGCGATCACCGCGTCGTCCTTGGCTTCCAGCATCAGGAATTGAAACTCGTCGCCGCCGCGCCGGCAGATGGTGTCGTCGCCGCGGGTGACCGCCTCCAGACGGTCGGCGATCTCCTTCAAGCAGGCGTCGCCCACGTCGTGCCCGTGCGTGTCGTTGACCTGCTTGAAGGCGTCGAGGTCGATGAACATCACCGCGGCCCGCCAGTCGTGCCGGCGCGCCTGCGTCAACGCCAGCTCGAGGCGGTCCTTGAAGAGCGTGAAGCTGGGCAAGCCGGTGAGCGCGTCGTGCAACGCGTCTGATCTCGCCTTGCGCGCCTCGCGTCGGCTGTTGGCGAGCGCGTCGTTGCTCTTGAGCAGCGCGTCGTTGCTCCTGGAGAGTTCGTCGTGCAGCCCCCGGCGCTCCCGAATTCCCTCCGCCAGGGCGGCGTTGACCGAGGTGAGCTCGTCCGCGCACTCCTCCACCTTGATCTCCACCTCCTTGCTCTGGCTGAGCGCCTGCTCGATGGCAGGTGCGGGACCAGCTACTTCGAGTTCCTTCTCGAGCGAGGTGTTGACGGTGGAAAGCTCGACCGCGCAGGCCTCGACCATGTCCCTGACGTGCTCGGCATGACTATGCGCCTTCAAGAGCGACGTCGGCTCCGGAGGGACAGCAAGAGGTCGTTTCGGCGCGGAGCTGTGGGTGCGAGGCATTCGCCGACCATAGTCCCTGGCCTCGAGCAGAAGGCCTGCCCGAACGCCGTCGTCGCTGGCGTTTGTCCGGTGGCAGCGGAATGAACCCGACTCTACGGAGGGCGCCCGGACGGATCAGCCCGCTGAACGTGTCTGCTTCGGCGTGGCGAACGCCCCGTGAATGATGAGCGGCGATGGAGGGCCGCCTTCCATGGTGCGCTTGTGGCCGTGCGCGATGAACGAGAGCCGGGCTCCGTCGGGCACGACGGCCGCAAGGCGGCGTTGGGGGCGTAGACGCCGTGGAACGAGGTGAGGTGCCTGCGCGGCGACGCCGGCGCGCAGAGGGCGGCAGCTCACCTCAGCCCAGCGTGTCGGGAAGGGCGCGAAGCCCCTCCTCGAACGGCAAGACCTCGATCGCGCCGAAGCGGTAGCGCCTGGTGCCGCCATAGAAGAGGTGGCCCTTCGCCTGAGGGTAGTCGCCGCAGAACAACCGCAGCCCTTCGAGATCAGCCTCGCGGAAGATCGACGATCGCGTCACCTCGAACGCGTGCAGGCCCCGCTCGCCGTAGAGCACGAAGTCGACCTCGGTCCCGTCAGGAGTCCGCCAGTACGAGAGCTCGTAGCCGTGCCCCGCATTGGCGCTCTCGGCGCGCAGAGACTGCATCAACAGGGTCTCGATCGCCGCCCCGTCGATCTCCGCGTCAGCATCGAGTGGCCCCTTCGGCCGCAGCGCCCGGTACGCCCCCGCGTCGAAGAAGAAGAACTTCGGGTGGCGCACCAGCTTGCGCTTCGCCAATGGTTGAACGAAACGAGGCGATGCTTAGTTAGGCGGGTTCGCCTCTGCCGTCTTCGGCGCAAGCGAAATAAGCACTCCGAGAACCAACCCAATCACACTACTAGTCACGACACGTCCAAACATGGTCTCTCCTTCGCTTCATGCCGACACTCGGCTGAATCCTGCCATAGGAGTTGTTGCCTAATAATAGGACCTGCTCTGTCTACCTCCGTCTTCGGCGCGCCGTGCGCCTGCGTAGCATTGGTTCTCGGGCCATCAGCGGTGCGGTGCTGAGTAACCCACGGGGGGGATCGCTGGGCCCAGTCCAGCCGCGGCCGCTCCGGTTTCGGTGCAGCCTGCTTCGGTACCGAAGAGGAAGCTGCTTCCCCTGGGGAGCTTCAACGTTCTGGTAATCATCTTGCCTTTTTATGACAAAAAAAGGCAACTGTGTTGCCATATCCTGAAGACGTCGTTGGGAAAAGAAGAAGAACAACCCGGGGAACCGCGGCCACCCTCGTCGACGCGCACAGGAAGGTGAGCGTGGCAGGGGGAGCGCGCGGGGGAAGACGGAGCCGCTGAGGCTGAGGCAGTCAGGAGAGACGGGCCCGGCGCTGAGGTGCAGCGGCCCCTGGCCACCGTGGTGGTGGGCGGCCTCGTCTCGTCGACGCTGCTCACCCTGGTGGTGTTGTCCAGCCTCTACCTCTTCTTCTCGCGCCGGCCGCGGCGCCAGGCCTGACGCGACGGTCCCATACTGACGCGACTATTTTTCGCGACGGTTGCGCGCACAACGAGCGGTGGGGGTTCTTGGGGGCATGCGCTCGACATCTCCACTCTTCAACGGGTCGTTTCTCGCCGCGTGGCTTGCGGTCTTGGTGGTGGGCTTCGGCTCTTCCGGTTGCGCGGGGCTGATGAAGGAGCTCGGCGCGGGCAAGAAACGCGACGGAGGGGGGGAGGTTCGGGCGGCAGTTCGGGCCCATGACGAGCCAGCGCTCGAGGCCCTGTGCGCCGATGAGGGGCTCGGCCCAGCCGGCGACAGCCGGTATCCCAGGTACGAGGCGTGCCGCGAGCTGGAGGCGCTCCGCCGCGACAAGGACGACGGCGACTGCACCACCGTGGTTGCCAGGTTTAAGAACGCGGAACGTCTCGACGGAGAAGACGCCTTCGACTCCGCCGCGAAATGGGCGCGCCGGGTGGCCACCTGCCGGAACTACAAGGCGCTCTTCGAAGAGTTCGCACATCTTGGCGAAGATGCAGAGAAGTCCACCGGCATTCGGGTGCTGCAGCTTCTCGAGAAGGAAGGCGTGCCGGTCTTCGCCGCGTTTGGCACCTACGCGAACGAGCATGGTGGGGCAGCCTTCTTGAACGTCAAGCCGGCCTCCTTTGCGGCCAACCACGTCGCCCACTGGCTCATCCAGGGCGGGCACCTGGATCAATGCCCGGTCCTCGACAAGGCCCTGACCGGCTCTTCCGAGACAACCCGCGCGGCCATGTTGTTCTACTTCGTGGAGGCCAGGTGTCCGGTGCAGGGAACTGCGCTCGCCGCCGGCCTCCTCGCCGCTGAAAGTGGCGCCCATCGCACGTGGGCCTGCACGACCCTCGGCAAGCTCGGCGGCCCCGCGGTCTTGAAGAAGCTGCGAATCGTCGCCGACTCCGACACCTACTTCATCGTTCAGGAAACCCGAGGCAACGACGGGAGAATCTACGCCAGCAAGGTGTTCCCAGTTCGCGACGCGTGCCGGGATGCGGCTGCGAAGCTCCAGCTCCGGTAGTTGGGAGAACCGCTGGCTCATCCATGGTGTTGGTCAGTCTGGCGGTGATGGCTCGGCTGGGCTGGTGGCTCGCGTCGCGCTCGAAGTCGCGGCTCTCGTCATTGCGCGACGACTTGACCGGCCGAAGCCTGCCCGCTGCCCGCGCAGCGCTGCTTGAACTGTCGACCTTCGAAGACTGACGCCTCCTGCTCGCGTTGGAGACGGGTTGTTCGCGAACGAAGCGAGCGTGGAGGACCCGGAGGGTCACGCTCAAAGTCCCGGTTCTGCTGTGGACCTTCGAAAGCTGAAGCCTCTACAGCACAAGCCGACAGGCGCGTGGCAGTCAAAACAACACGAGACTCACGGTGTGAGTCTCGTGTTGTTTATCCGCGCGAAGGCAAACTCAGTCACCTTGGTACTTGACGAAACAGGCGCCCTGGACCGTTACGCCCGTCGAAGACGCGGTCATGTTACTCACCTGAATGTAGTAGAAATGCGACGACAAAACGACCTGGTTGCAGGTGGCAGTGAATTCGACGGCAGGTCCTCCACTGTTTCCGATCGGCGCGCTGCTGCACGCCACTACCCCTCCGCTGTTGTCGTAGACGAACAATTGGGCATCGCTCAGGCTGGGTGAGGCCACGTTGCACTTCACCTCGGTCAGCCGCGCGCCGACTGGCAGGTGAAGCGGTGCGGTGAGGTACTTGCCCGTTCCCGAGGCCTGACTGAAGAAGTCGGTAGTCCCGCCCGGGCCGCGAAACTCAAATGCCGGATAGGCCACCGTCCGAGTAACGTTCCCCGAACACTCCCACCCGGCCGGGCTGCGCCGCAGCGACTGGCCGTCGGCACAGTCCGTCCGCAGGGTCAGCGCCACGTTTCCAGTGGTCGCGCCCCCTCCCAGCCCGCTGTTCGCCGCGGTGGTCACGCCGGTCAGCCCTCCGGCGCCAGCCGGCCCAGCCGGGCCGGTCGCGCCTGCCGGACCGGTCGCGCCTGCCGGACCGATCGCCCCGTCCGTACCCGGTGTGCCCATCGCCCCGTCCGCACCCTCGGCGCCTCTGGCTCCGGCGGGGCCCGCGGGGCCTGCGGGGCCTGCGGGGCCGGTGGGTTCGTTGCACCCGTTCAAAAGCAAGATGACGGTCAGCAGAATCAATTTGTTCATGAGTTCCCCCTGGACTGCGTTGTGTTCGCTGTCCTGCGCGCGACACCCAGCGAACTGCAAGCAGAGTTACTCCTCGAATGTACAGAGCGATAGGAAGTAGTTGTAGCCACGCGAGCCGAGCGCAGGCGTCCTGTGTCCCGGCTACGGGCGTGAGACGAGCGCTTCGATTTCGGTGTTCTCGAGGCGGAAGGTTGAGACGGACCGCATCGTTTTGACCATTTTCAAGCCCCAACTCTGGTGACGCGAATGCCATTGGCAGGAAACGAACTGCCGAAGACTGACATCAAGCCCTTGATGTTGAGTTGGTAGCCGTGCGGTTCACGCGCTTCAGTGAAGATGTACGCGCACATGTGTCCCGGGCTGGTGAACACGGTCTGCACGCTTGCCGCGGGCGTGAAGGTGAAGTTCTCGGCCTTGACGCTGGCGGGGTCGAGTTGCTCATTGAGACAGACGTGCAGTCGCCGAACACCGCGCCCTCCTTGAATTGCTGTGTGGCCTTGTAGACGACGAAGCCCTTCCGCTCGTCTTTCCACATATGCACCAGCTCACCTGCGCCGAGCACGTGCTCGCGGGCCCGTTCGAAATAGCGCAGGTAGTTCGCGTTGGTAGACGACGCCCGAGAAGTCGGTGTCCTCGTATTAAATCTGGAGCTCGAAGAGGTGCGGGCTGGCCATCGTCGCCGGGTCTCTACCGCGAATCGCGGGCGAGCCACGCAGCCTCTGCGTCAGGCGCAAGTCCCGCGTCGCGCTCCCCCGCGGACTGCGCGGAACGAGTGGTGCCGCACGGGCGCGCGCGATGCACCGAGCTCCGTTCATGAAACGCATGGGGTCGGTCGCACCCGTGGTGGTGAGTCTCCTCCTTCAGGGCTGTGCCTGTGGTGAGCCCTCGGAGCCCGACCCCATCATCGGCATCGGCGGCGCGCTCAATGACGCCTGGGACCTCGGGCGTCCCACCTGCACCGGCACCGTGACCGGGGGAACGTTCACGTCGGGCGGCTTCTCGGTGGCGATCGCCGACGGGGTCCTCAGCCCCTGCGCCAACGCGAACGCCCCGATCGCCCGCGCCCAGTCACTGCCCCCCGACCTCGAGCTGCGCACCGGGGATGTCGTCGTCACCGGAGGCGGCGAGAGCTTCCGGTTCGACCTCGGCGAGCACGGTTTCCACGTCGTCGGCGCGGGCGCGGTCGTGCTGCGGGTGCCGTTCGACGTGTCGAAGGTGCCCATCGCCAGGCGTGACCCGCTGCACGTCTTTCTCCGAATTCACCTGCCGGCGAATCACGCGCTCATCGACGTCACCGGTCGGCTCGAAGGGGGCGTGGTCGTCGCGGAAGTCCGCGGTTTGCCCTCGGCCGTCGACGTCGCGGTGGTGTTCAACGGCGATCTCCGCGCCGTCTCGCTGGCTGCTCTACGGCCGGCGCCGAAGCTCACGCCCACCACCTGGGGCGCGCACACCTGGTGCGCCGTCTACAACCCCGACGATCCCGCCGTCCTCGACGCGGTGAGCCAGGTCCTCGGCGTCGCGCGCCCTCCGAGCCTCGCGGAGCTGGACTCGATCATCTCGAGCCGCATCGCCGCGAGCGCGGTGAAGGCGCAGACCGAATACGAGGCGCAGGGCTTCCGGCAGCCCGACCTCTACATCGCCACCGACCCGTCCGAGCCGTGCGGCGGGACTGAGCCGCGCTTCCTGCTCCACTTCGTGCAGGCGGGGAACAAGTTCAACGCCTTCGACCCCGCCGAGGTGATCGGCTCCGACGACAACCACTTCGGCCGGCTCTACGTCTCGGACCGCGCCCTGAAGTGGACGATGGAGGCCAACGGCGCGACGGTGCTCGACGTCGTCGCCCACGAGCTGATGCACGGCATCCAGGCGGGCTACGACTTCTGGGGCGTCAGCACCATCGGCTACCGGGAAGGCGCTTCGACGTCGTACGGACACACCATCGCGCTCGGTTCCAGCGAAGCGCAGGTGCGCTCCCGCAATCCGGACGAGACCTGGTTCTTCTCGAACTTCCTGATGTTCTCGACGGACGCCGCGCTGTCGGCGACCTACTCGAACCAGGATTTCTTCGTGTACGTCGCGCGCGCGCGCAATGGCGGGAGCCTCGGCTACCTCACCGGGCTCTACCAGGCGCTCCACGACCGCATCGAGGCGGCCGCCACGTCACTGCCCAGCCTCGCGGACCAGCGCGCGCTTCGCTGGGAACCTCCGCGGTCTGTCCTGCTCCACGCGATGGACCGCTCGTTCAAGGAGTCGCTCTCGACGGATCTCCGCACCCAGTACGTCGAGTTCCTGCGCGAGCGGGTCGTCGACCACGGCCCCAACGGACTCTTCGGCCGCCCGGGTGAGCCGACGACTGGCTTCGTGTGGGGCCTCTTCGCGGCGAGCAGCGATCCCGCGCTCAACGCCCAGTTCATTCAGACCGTCGATCCGGAGACCTGCACCGTCCAGACACCGGCCTTCACGCTCCCGGCCATGGCGCCCCTCGCCGCGCGCGCGGTTCGCTTCAAGCCCACCACTGCGACGCCTTCGAAGCCCGTCGCCCTCCACCTCACGGTCGACGGCGACGGTGCGGGCACGCTGTTCGGTGGCGTCGCGAAGCTGGGGGCGGCGACGCAGCGGCTCACCGACGAGACCATCATCGAGGGCTTCGGCCGCACCCTCGACCCGCTCGACGTCGCCTTCGCGAACCTCGACCTCGATACGCGGCGTGGGCTCACGGTGCGCGTCAAGTGCGAGGCGATGACCGACACCAGCGTGCCGCTGACTCCGTGGACGCTCGCCACGCACGGCTTCACCATCGAGACCTCGCTGACCGGGCCGGGCCTGGTCGTCACCTCCGACGTGGTGCCCCCGGCCTCGGCGGGGGGCAGCTACTGGCAGGTGGTCGAAGCGAAGGTCGCCTCGAAGGTCCCCGCGGACCTGAAGGTCGCGCTCCGCGTCACGCCGCCGACCCCGCGCGAAGAGACCCACGGGGGCGCGCACACCACGAGCCGCTACACGATCCTCGGGTACGAGTACGTGCTCAAGCAGCCGTCCGAGCAACCCGCGAAGGAGTGCGGGCCCACGGTGAACTTCACCATCGACGCCACCACCGCGCGCCAGTTCACGCCGCAAGCGCTCCTGTTCGAGGTCACTGTGACGGTCCGCTACCGCATCACCCACACGACCACGTGGCCGAACGACGACCGCCCCAGCACGCAGACGCAGGACGAGACCTTCGACGCGCTCCTGCTCACGGTGAACGTCGACGCGCCTTGAGGCTCCCCGATGCGCTCGCGCGATCGGCCGCTTCGATCTCCGCGAAGATTTGCCCGAGGTACTGCGCTGCAGCTGCGTCGCACACCACATGGTCACCCCTGCGCTTCGCCAGCGCGTACGGCTTGCCGTGGGTCCGGATCGCCACCTCGTCGAAGCCCGAGCGCGCCGGGTCGCAGTTGATGTTCCGCTGTCCGACGTCGGGGTTGAGGAACACGTCGAGCGCGCCGAACGCGAAGTGCGGGTTGTCGTTGTACATGTTGCACCAGGTCTGCCGGTCGCCCCGCTCGATGACGAAGCGGACCAGGCGGTCGAAGCGCTCGACGGTGATGGTCTGAATGATCAACTGATCAGCCTCTCCGCGTCGGCCTGGGCCACTTCGACCTGCTGACCCTGGGTGGTGTGGAGCGCGAACGCCACCACGCGAGGCATGCGAAGTCGAGAGTCGCCGGACGCGCGTGGGGCCGCAGGTCGCGCTGGCCGAGCCGCTTACGCCGGGACATCATCGGCCGCTTGAGCACCCCCACCCAGCACGCCCGCCTGATGGAGTTGTTCGACCAGGCCTGTGAGCTCCCGCCGTCTGCGCTCGAGGCGTGGCTCGCGCGGTCGGTTGGCGGAGATGCTGTCGGTCGACGGCCGGTCCGAAGTATTTCGCACCGGGGCAGGCGAGGCGGCCCTCGCGCGCGACCTCCTGCACCAGACGGTGGGCAGTCCGCGGCTCCCGTCGCCCGACGCGCCGACGCCCGCGGTCATCGGCGAATACGAAGTGCTCGAGCGCATCGGCGTCGGCGGCATGGGGAGCGTGTACCGTCGAGGGGGAGTCGCTGACTTCCTTCGTCACCCGCCACGCGTTGAGCTTGCGCGCGCGCGTCGAGCTGTTGGCGCGGGTGAGTGAGGCGGTGCACCACGCGCACCTGCGCGGCCTGGTGCACCGCGACCTGAAGCCCGACAACATTCGCGTCACCGCCGACGGCACGCCGCGGGTGCTCGACTTCGGCATCGCTGCGGGCCTCGGCGAACACCGGGCCGAGGTGGCCGGCACGCCCGCGTACATGAGCCCCGAGCAGGTCGATGTCGACGCCGCGGTCGACGTGCGCACCGACGTCTTCTCGCTGGGGGTGATGCTCTACGAGCTGCTCGCCGGGGAGCTCCCCGCGGTGTTGCCGAAGTCAGGGCTGGCGACGCTCGCCGCGCACAAGCAGACGCCGTCGCCGAGGTTGCTGGTGCGACGCCCCGAGGCCGGGCGCGAGCTCGACGCCATCGTCGCCCGCGCCCTCGAGGTGAGCCCCGCCCGCCGCTACGAGAGCGCCGCGGCGCTGGCCGACGACCTCCGCTGCTTCCTCGGTCACCGGCCGGTGCGCGCGGTGGGCGGGGGCGCGCGGTACCGGGCGGCGCCGGGGCCTGGTCGCCGACGCGCGCCGCGAAGGCGCTGCTGGAGATGGCCACCGCGGCCAGCGCGTCCGACGTGCACCTCGAGTCGGAGCCTGCGGGGCTGGCGGTGCACTTCCGCTGCGTGGGCACGCTGGTGCCCTTCACCTTGCTGCCCACCGCGCGGGGAGAACGGCTGCTGGCGGCGCTCAAGCACGTCTCGGGCTGCCTGCCCTACC
>JBBRUE010000202.1:0-9311 GCA_038248085.1 Myxococcales bacterium
ATCGAACCCACAACCTATGGATTAAGAGTCCATTGCTCTACCAATTGAGCTACGCTTCCGTGCTGCGGCGCGGCGTATAAAATCCAACGCCCGTCGCTGTCAATCCTCTTCTTACAACGCCCTGACTTCTGGTGCCGGTCGCAACAGGAGCCAGACCCCCGTGGCCACCAAGCCCAGGACCACGTACTGCGCCGGGGTGAGGCCTGCGTAGCGACGGTCCACGAAGCTCAAGTCTGACGCGCGCAGGAAGTCGAGCAGGAACCGGGGGATGCAGTACCCGACCGCCAGGACCCCCATCAGGCGCCCTTCCCGGAGCCTCCGCGTCTTGAGCGCGTAGAGCACCACCGACAGCGCCCCCAGCACGAACACGTCGTAGAGCCCGAGATCGTGCCGCGGCCCCCCGTACACGCGCGCCGGGAAATCGACCGCCAGGAAGAAGTCGGTCCGCACCCCGGGGTGATCGTGCACGAGGAAGCACCCAATGCGCGCCACCATCCACCCCGGCGCCGTCCCTAGGGCGAGGGCGTCGAGGTACGGCGAGACCGGCACCTTGATGCGCCGGAAGTAGATGAAGATGCCCACCAGGGCGCCCAGCACCCCGCCCATCGAGGACAACCCGTCCCAGAACCGGAAGATCGCCCACGGGTCGGCCGCCGTGAGCAGCTCCGGGTGGTACGCGAACAGGTGCATGAAGTGGCCCCCGACGAGGCCGAAGATCACCGCCCAGGTGACCATGTCGCGCAGCGGGGTGTCGTTGCCGGGCCAGTACGTCCGCGCCTGCCGCGACGCCAGCCACGCCCCGAGCACCACCCCTGCCGCCGAGAGCACACCGAAGATGTCGATGCGTTGCCCGAAGGGCAGGTTCAGCTGAGGGAGCTCGAAGTAGGGAATCACCAGCGCGCCCAGAGGGATTCGAACCCCCGACCCTCGGCTTCGAAGGCCGATGCTCTATCCAGCTGAGCTATAGGCGCTGACGAGCTACGGCGTGGGCGGCCTACCGGGATCGAACCGGTAACCTCAGGAGTCACAGTCCTGCGCTCTAACCAGTTGAGCTAAGGCCGCCTACAAACGTCCAACGGGTGGAGCGAGTACCGAATGCATCGCACCACGTCAATCGACTTGGTGCGAAAGCCAGCGTGCCCGGCGGGACTCGGACCCGCGACCCCCGGCTTAGAAGGCCGGTGCTCTATCCAGCTGAGCTACGAGCACGAACAGCGCCTGTACTGCTGAAGTCGGGGCGGCCGGATTCGAACCGACGACCTTCTGCGCCCAAGGCAGACGCGCTACCAGACTGCGCTACGCCCCGATTTCGTGGTGGGCCTTTTGGACCATGCCCCCCTGACGCGCAAGGGTTCCGCTCACTGACCGCTTCTGGCAGTCTGCCCGGGTGCGTCTGACGGCCTTGATTTTCCTCGGTGCGGTGGCGGTGTTCGGGTGCAAACCCACGCCCGTCCCGCCGCCGACTCCCGACCCCACGGTCGACCCGGTGCCCGTCGACTGCACGCCCGACGTCACCCTGGGCACCCCGCTCCGCCTGCTGACCCGCGCCGAGTACGACCTCACCGTGCGCGATCTCCTCGGCGCCACCGGTTCGCCGGCCAGCGACTTTCCCCGCGAACCGCTCTCTCACGCCCTCGACAACGACGCGACCGTCAACCAGGTCACCAGCTCGCACGTCTCGGCCTACCTCGACGCCGCCGAGTTCCTCGCGAAGGACACGATCGTCAACCGCCGCTCGAAGATCATCCCCTGCACCACCGCCGATCAGAGCTGCGGCGAACGCTTCATCGCCACCGCCGGCCTCCATGCGTTCCGCCGGCCCCTCAACGCCGAAGAACGGGCGAACCTCAACTCGCTCTTCACCGCCCTCAACGCCACCGAGGGCTTCGACGGCGCGATCGAGGTGACGCTGCAGACGATGCTCCAGTCGCCCCAGTTCCTGTACCGCGACGAGCAGGCCCTCGGCCCCGTGCCCCAGGCCGTGGTCACCCTCGGCGGCTACGAGCTCGCCTCGCGCCTCTCGTACTTCCTCTGGGGCACCATGCCGGACGAGCAGCTCCTCGAGGCCGCGGCCAACGGCTCACTCGACACCCCGGCCGGCCTGCGTACCCAGGCCCAACGCATGCTGGCCGACGCGAAGTCGATGGACGGCCTGATGCGCTTCTTCTCGCTCTGGCTGTACCTCGACGGCGTCGAACACACCGAGAAGAACACCGCGGTCTACCCCCAGTACTCACCCGCGCTCGCGAAGGCCTGGCGCCGCTCGCTCGAGCTCTTCGTGCAGGACGTGCTCACCCACGAAGGCACCCTCACCGCGCTGCTCAGCTCGAACGTCATGTACGCGAACGACACCATGTCGATGTACGGTCCCAGCGCGCCGTCCTCGGCCTTCGTGCGCAACGAGATGACCGGCGTCCAGCGCAAGGGGCTCCTCACCCAGCCCGGCTTCCTCGCCTTCAAGGCCATGCCCGACGGCAGCTCGCCGGTGCGCCGCGGCATCTTCGTGCTCGACAAGTTGATGTGCGAGCCACCGCCGCCCCCGCCCGCCGGGGTGGCGATCATTCCCCCCGTGCCCTCGACGACCACCACCACCCGCGAGCGCTTCGCCGCGCACGGCAGCGCCCAGGGGTGCTCCGGCTGCCACCAGTTCATCGACACCGTCGGCTTCACCTTCGAGCACTACGACGGGCTCGGGCTGTGGCGTGACACCGAGAACGGGCAGCCCATCGACGCGACCGGCGGGGTGAAGATCTCCCGCGACACCCAGGTGATCGGCGACGTCGACGGCGCCATCGAGCTGAGCGCGAAGCTCGCCACCAGCCGCAACGTGCACGACTGCGTGGCCAAGGAATTCTACCGCTTCGCCCTCGGCCGCGCCCTCAACCAGGCCGACAACTGCACCGCGACGAAGATCGAAGAACGCTTCATGAGCTCGGGCGGCTCGTTCAAGGAGCTGATGCTGGCCATCGTCGAGTCCGAAGCCTTCCGCAGCAACGCGAACCCGGAGATGACGCCATGAAGCTCTCTCGACGCCAGGCGCTCCGGGGCGCAGGTGGCATCCTGGTCGGGCTCCCGTTCCTCGAGGCGCTCGCCCCGCGCACCGCGCACGCCCAGGTGATCCCGCAGAAACGCTTCATCGGCCTGTACCACCCCAACGGGGTGCTGATGTCCGACTGGTTCCCCACCGGCGACGAGAACAACTTCACGTTGCGCGCGGTGCACCAGGCCCTCGTGCCGTGGAAGTCGCGGGTCCTCTTCACCAGCGGTCTCGACATGAAGGTCGCCGTCACCGGCCCCGGCGAGCAGCACCAGCGCGGCATCGGCGCCTTCCTCACCGGCGCGCGCCTCGACTCCGGCACCTTCGTGGGCAACGACGGCAGCCGCGCCGGCTACGCACTGGGTCCGTCGATCGACCAGACCATCGTCGACCTCGTCGGCCAGGGCACCCGCATCCCCAGCCTGCAGCTCGGGGTGCACGCGCTGCTCCCCAACGTCGCGGGCGTCGTCAGCTACCGCGGGGCCAACCAGCCGCTGCTGCCCCAGAACGATCCCCGCCTCACCTTCCGCACGCTCTTCCAGGACTCGGGCATGCCCACCACCGAGCTCGAGAAGCTCCGCGTGCGCCGCCGCTCGGTGCTCGACGCGGTGCAGGGCAACCTCGCCGCCCTCAAGAAGGCGGTCAGCACCTCCGACCAGGCGCGCCTCGATCGGCACCTCACCCTCGTGCGCGAGCTCGAGACCCGGCTCACCGCCCTGCCCCCCGGCACCTGCCAGGCGCCCACCGACCCCGGCGTGCTCGACTACCAGCGCGAGGCGGAGATCCCCACCATCGCCCGTCTCCAGATGGACCTGCTCACGCTGGCCCTGCGCTGCGATCTCACCCGCGTGGCCACCGTGATGTTCAGCGACGCGATGAATCACGTCACCATGCCGCACCTGAACATCAACTCCGACATCCACAACCTGACCCACTCGAAGGACGCCCAGGTGGCGATCCGCGATACGTGGCAGGCCGGGGTGCTCGCGTCCCTGCTCCAGGAGCTCGACACCATTCAAGAAATGGACGGCAGCAAGGCCCTCGATCACACCCTCGTCCTCTGGGGCAGCGACGTGTCGGCCGGTGACTCGCACTCCCACGTCAACATGCCCTTCGTGCTCGCCGGCGGCGGGGCCGGCTTCCGCATGGGCCGCTACCCGACCTGGAACGGCGCCTTCCACAACGACCTGCTCGTCTCGATCCTCAAGGGCTTCGGGAGCACGGCGACGACCTACGGCGACGCGGCCTTCTGCACCGGCCCGCTCGCGAACCTGACCTGAGGGGACCCATGCGAAAGCTGGCGCTGGCGATGGTGCTGGGGACGGTGTTGTTCGTGCCTGCGCGGGCCCACGCGGTCACGCTGGGGTTCGATCTCGGCGGCGGCTACTGGTTCCAGGACACCGCGCAGTTCGACTTCCACTTCAGGGTGCAGTTCGCCCTGGGCAAATACGTGTCAGTCGGCGTTCGCCCCGGCCTGCTGCTCAACGTGCGCCCGGGCGTGGAGGTCGGTCTGCCGGTCGACGCCTACTTCCGGTTTCACGTCAGCCGGCTGTACTTCGACGTGCTGGGCGGCCTGGCGGTGCTGTTCGGCAACCCGCTGCCCCTGCGCGCCCACGTCGCGGGCGGCATGGGCGTGAACATCGCCAAGGGCTTCGCGCTGGGCGTCGAAGCCGGCTGGCTGCAGGACGGGGCGCAGATCCTCGCCCGGTTCTCGTTCAGCTTCTGAGCCAGCCCCGGCCCGTTACGCGTCGACCTCCAGCACGTCCTTCGCGTTCTCCATGATGAACCGGAACCGCGCGCCGACGTCCTTGCCCATCAGGTCGTTGATCGTGCGATCGGTCTCGAGCTCGTTGTCGATGGCCACCTTGAGCACCATGCGGTTGTTGCGATCAAGCGTGGTCATCTTCAGGTCGTCGGCGGGCATCTCGCCCAGCCCCTTGAAGCGCATGATGTTCGGCTTCGAGTTCGCCCGGCCCTTCTCCTTGATGATCTGGTCGCGGTGCTCGTCGTCGAGCGCCCAGTAGGTCTCCTTGCCGATGTCGACCCGGTAGAGCGGCGGCTGGGCGATGTACACGTGGCCGCCGGTGATCAGCGGGCGCAGGTGCCGGTAGAAGAACGTGAGCAGCAGCGTCGAGATGTGGAGCCCGTCGGCGTCGGCGTCCATCAGCAGGAAGATCTTCCCGTAGCGCAGCCGGGTGACGTCGAGGTCGGCCCCCAGCCCGCACCCCAGCGCGCTGGCGATGTCCTGCAATTCCTTGTTCCCCGACATCTTGTCGTTCGACGCCTGCTCGGCGTTCAGCACCTTGCCGCGCAACGGGAGGATCGCCTGCGTCTTGCGATCGCGCCCCTGCTTCGCCGAGCCACCTGCCGAGTCGCCTTCGACGATGAACAGCTCGCTCTTCTCGGGGTCGGTCGACGAGCAGTCGGCGAGCTTCCCCGGCAGGTTCAGCTTGTGGCTGATCGCCGACTTGCGGGTGACGGCCTGGCTGGCAGCCCGTGACGCTTCACGCGCGCGCGCGGCGAGAATGATGCGCGCCACCACCGCCTCGGCGATCGTCTTGTTGTCGTTGAGCCACTTCTCGACCGCCGGGCGGATGACGTTGTCGACCTGGCCCTGCGTCTCGGGGTTGTTGAGCCGCTCCTTGGTCTGTCCCTGGAACTGCGGCTCGACCACGTACGCCGAGAGCACGCACACCATGCCTTCGCGAATGTCCTCTGCGGTCAGCGTCACGCCCTTGGGCGTCAGGGCGTGCGTCTCGATGTAGTTGCGCACCGCCTTCACCAGGCCCGACTTCAGCCCGTTCTCGTGGGTGCCCCCGTTCTTGGTGGGGATGCCGTTGACGTAGCTCTTCACCAGCTCGTCGGTGGCCTCGCTCCAGGCCAGCGCGAACTCGAGCTTCACCCCGTTCTCGTGCGCCTTGTAGAAGGGCGTCGACCCCGTCGGCACCACGCCCTTGTTGCGGTCTTGCAGCAGCTTGCCGATGTACTCGGCGATGCCGCCGTCGTGCCGGTAGGTGACCTCGCTCTTCGGGCTCGCGGTGTCGTCGAAGTAGACGATCTCCAGGCCCTTGTGGAGGTAGCTCTTCGACTCCAGCCGCTCCTTGATCTGCTCGCTGTCGAAGGCGAGCTTGTTCCCGAAGATCTCGGTGTCGGGCGTGAAGGTGATGGTGGTGCCGGTGCCGCGGGCGTTCGCGCCGACCTTCAGCTTCGAGGTCGCCTTGCCCCGGCTGAACGTCTGCTCGTAGTGCTTCCCGTCGCGCTTGATCTGCGCGACCAGCTCCGTCGAGAGCGCGTTGACCACCGACGAGCCGACGCCGTGCAGGCCGCCCGAGTGGGTGTAGTTCTTCTTCTCGAACTTCCCGCCGGAATGCAGCGTGGTGAGGATCACCTCGAGCGCCGACTTGTTGTACTTCTTCATCACGTCGACGGGGATGCCGCGGCCGTCGTCGCTCACCGTGATCGTGGTGCCGTTCTTGTGGAGCCGCACCTCGATGCGCGAGGCGTGACCGTTCATCACCTCGTCGACCGAGTTGTCGACGATCTCCCACAACAGGTGGTGGTACCCGTCGGAGCCCGTGCCCCCGATGTACATGCCCGGGCGCATGCGCACCGGGTCGAGCCCCTCGAGCACCTGAATGTCCGACGCGTCGTATTTCTTGGCCGCCATGGGTCAGCTCCTCACTTCTTCTCGGGCTTGTCGGACTTCTCGGTCTTCGGCGCCTCGGGCAGCGCGATGAACTCCAGCGCGCGCGAGACCGTCTTGACCTGGTCCTTCTTCGACATCTCGCGGCCCTTGCCGCCGCGGCCGGTGACCTCGTACCTGCCGGGCGTGAGCTTGAGCGTCTTGCCCTTGGTGGTCTCCAGCACGATCTCCGCGTCCTTCTTCGAGGTGCAGAGGAAGGCCATCACCTGGTCGTCGTCGGCGGTCTTGATCACCGTGACGCCGCGCCCCGGGCCGGCCAGCTCGTTGATCTCGTTCACCCTGCACACCAGCGCGTTGGTCTTCAGCGTGACGACCGCGAGGAGATCTTTCTCCACGCACGGCGCCACCCCGATGATCTCGTCGCCCGCACCGCACTTCGCGAAGCGCCGGCCCGAGCGGGTCGACACTTCCTTGTGCGCGTCGAGCGCGAAGCGCAGGCCGTAGCCGTCCTTCGAGACCGCCACCAGCATCGTGGGGATCGGGAGGCGCGGGTCGAGCGACAGCGCGCCCACCACCCGCTCGCCGTCGTCGAACTTGAACAGCTTCTGCACCGGGTCGCCGTAGCCGGTGGACGCCGGCACGTCGTTGAAGCGCGTGACGTACGCCGAGCCCGCGCTCGAGAAGAACACCATCAGCGACTTGAGCGAGCCCGAGACCAGCGACATCAACTCGTCGCCCTCGCGCATGCGGGTCGACGTCGGGTCCTTCAGCTCGCGCACCCGCTTGACCCAGCCGTCGCGCGTGACGACGACCTGGCAGTCTTCGTCGGCGATGAAGGCCTCTTCGTTGTACTCGACCTCTTCGACCGGGCCCGAGACCTTCGAGCGCCGCTTGTCACCGTAGGTCTTGCCGATCGCCTCGAGCTCGTCCTTCACGATGCCCCAGCGCGCCTTCAGCCCGGCCTTGTCGTCCTTGAGCAACTCCGCGAGCTGCTTCGCCTCCGCCCGCTTCTCCTTGAGCTCCTTCTGGATGACGAGGATCTCGAGGCGAGCCAGCTTGTACAGCTTCATCTCGAGGATCGCGTCGACCTGCTCCTCGGTCAGCTTGAAGCGCGCGACCAGCTTCTTCGCCGCGTCCTCCTTGCCGTCCGACTTGCGGATGATGCGGATCATCTCGTCGAGGGCGTCGTAGACCTTCTCGAAGCCCTCGAGGATGGTGAGCCGCGCCTTGATCTGCTCGAGCTGGAAGCGCAGCCGGCGGGTGACCACCTCGAGCCGGAACTCGAGGAAGTACCAGAGCATGTCGCGCAGGTTGAGCCGCTTGGGCGTGCCCACCTCGGGGTTGTCGGTCGGCACCAGCGCGGTCAGGTTGACGTTGAAGTTCGTCTGCAGCGCGGTGTGCTTGTAGAGGTACGCCATGACCATCTCGGGGTCGGTGTCGCGCTTGAGCTCCAGCACGATGCGCACCTCCTTGGTCGACTCGTCCCCCACGAACGTCAGGCTCGGCAGTTTCCGCTCGACGATGATGTCGCCGATGCTCTTGACGAGGTTGCTCTTGTTCACCGCGTAGGGGATCGAGGTGACGATGATGCTCTGCGCCCCCCGCTCCCGCTCCTCGAGCATCCACTCCCCGCGGAGCCGGATCGCGCCCTGCCCCGTCTCGTAGATCTCCCGCAGCTCCTTCTTGGAGTTGAGGATCTGCCCGCCCGTCGGGAAGTCGGGGCCCTTGATCGACTTGAGCAGGTCCTTGGTCTCGAGCTTCGGGTCCTTGATCAGGTCGAGGCACGCGTCGATCAGCTCCCCCAGGTGATGCGGAGGAATGTTCGTCGCCATGCCGACCGCGATGCCCGTCGTGCCGTTCATCAGCAGCTGCGGCAGCTTCGCTGGCAGCACCGTCGGCTCGCTCTTCGTGCCGTCGTAGTTCGGGCGGAAGTGGACCGTCTTCTGGTCGAGCTCCATCAACATCTCGTCCGACAACCGGGCCAGCCGCGCCTCGGTGTAGCGCATCGCCGCCGGGGGATCGCCGTCGAGCGAGCCGAAGTTGCCGTGACCGGCGACCAGCGGGTAGCGCAGCGAGAAGTCCTGCGCCAGGCGCACCATCGCGTCGTAGATCGACTGGTCGCCGTGCGGGTGGAACTGGCCCATGACCGCGCCCACGATGTTCGCGCACTTGCGGTACTTCGCGTCAGCCGTGACGTTCTCGTTCCACATGCCGAACAAGATGCGCCGCTGCACCGGCTTCAAACCGTCGCGCACGTCGGGCAACGCACGCGAGGTGATCACCGACAGCGCGTAGTTGAGGTAGCGCCGGCGGGCCTCGTCAGCGAGGTTGATCTGGCGCTCTCCACCGCCGCCGGAGCCCGATTCGCCGCCTTTGGAGCGACCCTTGCCGCCACCACCGGAGAACATGTTCATCTGTTCAGCAGTGCTCACAAAATACCTCGTGCTTTTGAGTCGTTGCGGGCCCTGATGCACCTGCTACAGGCCTGATCGCGGCGACCTTACCAGTCGCGGATCCCCCGGCAAGAAATCCTCGCAGGCCAACCTCGCGGAATGGCTGGTGGATCTCCCCCGGGGTCGGTCAAACGGCGGACGTGATCTTTGACACTCGTGGGATAGGCTGCGCGCGTGC
>JBBRUE010000203.1:0-9271 GCA_038248085.1 Myxococcales bacterium
CAGAGAGGACCAGGCCGCTGAACGCCAACAGGAGGATCGCGAAGGCGACATCCTTCCACACGACCAGCACGATGCTCGAGCCAGGCAGCAGGGCCATCCACAAGCTCAGGCCCCAGGTAAAGAGCGCAGAGAGCCCGAGCCGTCGGAACTGGAGCAGCAGCCCGCCCAGCACCGCGCTGGCGCCGAGGATCTGCGGCACGACGATGGCGGCGGGCGAAAGCCAGAGACGCGTGGCGAGCCACATCAGGGCAGTGTGCGCGAACGGGTGCCAATCGTTGTACCGCCCGACGAGCACCTGCGACCACTGGTCGAACGAGTCCGAAGTCATGCCGCCAGGCCAGAGGGCCAGCAACTCAGCGCCCCACACCACGGCCATGGGCGCGGCGTAGGCGATCCACGCGAACGGGGAAGGCTGCGCGGCGGACACCTCCGGCCGACTCCGCACCACGAGATATCCGACCAACAGGACCCCGAACGAGAGGCTGGCGATCCCCATCGCCTCCTGCAGCACCACGCGCCACAGCGGCCCGCCAGCCGGGTGAAGCGGCAGCACGATCGAAGCGAAGACGCCACCCGCGAGCGACACGGCCAGCACCGCGACGCGCCGTCGCGGACTCATCGCCTCCCAGGCCGCCAACGGAATGTTCACCGGAGACGCCTATCAGAGCGGGCGCACCGGCACGTGATTCGAACTCGGGGAAGACTCGGCCCTTGACCCACCCTCGGGGCATCACTACGCGGCTGTCCCATGAACGTGCTCGTGACGGGGGGCTGCGGATTCATCGGCTCGAACCTGGTGAAGTACCTGCGGAAGAACCGGCCGCAGTGGAAGATCGTCAACCTCGACAAGCTCACCTACGCGGGCAACCTCGAGAACCTCAAGGACCTCGAGGGCGACCCGAACCACGTCTTCGTGCGTGGCGACATCGGCAACCGCGAGCTCGTCGATCACCTGATCATCACCCACCAGATCGACTCGATCATGCACCTCGCGGCCGAGAGCCACGTCGACCGCTCGATCCTCGGGCCCGAGGCGTTCATCGTCGCCAACGTGCTGGGCACCAACGTGCTCCTCGAGGCGGCGCGCCACGCGAAGCTCTCGCGCTTCCTGATGGTCTCGACCGACGAGGTCTACGGCTCGCTGGGCCCGACCGGCCTCTTCACCGAGACCACCCCGCTCGACCCGTCGTCGCCCTACTCGTCGTCGAAGGCCGCGGCCGATCTCATCACCCTGGCCTACGAGCGCACCTTCGGGCTCGACGTGGTCGTCACCCGCTGCTCGAACAACTACGGCCCCTACCAGTTCCCCGAGAAGCTGATCCCCCTGATGGTGGCCAACGCGCTCGCCGACAAGCCGCTGCCGGTCTACGGCGACGGGACCAACGTGCGCGACTGGCTGCACGTGGAAGATCACTGCGCCGCGCTGACCCTCGCCCTCGAGAAGGGCAAGAAGGGCGAGTGCTACAACATCGGGGGTAACTCCGAGCGCCAGAACATCCAGATCGTGAAGATGATCCTCGCGGCGGTCGGCAAGCCGGAGTCGCTCATCAAGTACGTCACCGATCGCCTCGGCCACGACAAGCGCTACGCCATCGACGCGTCGAAGATCACCCGCGAGCTCGGCTGGTCGCCCAAGCATGTCTTCGAGAAGTCGCTGCCCGCGACCGTGCAGTGGTACCTCGACAACCGCCCGTGGTGGGAGCGCATCCTCTCCGGCGCCTACAAGGGCTACTTCGACACCCAGTACGCCGCGCGCCTGAAGGGCTGAGCGATGCGCCTCCTCGTCACCGGAGCCAACGGGCTCGTCGGCAGCCGGCTGGTGCGACTCCTCGCGAGCCGCGGGCACGAGGTGTTCGGCCTGGGCCGCGGGGCCCAGCGCGCCGCCGACTTCGGCACCGCGAAGTACGTCTCGGTGGAGCTGGCCGACCACGACGCCCTCGCCCAGGCGCTGCGGGAGATCCGCGCCGACGTGGTGATCAACTGCGCGGCGATGACCGACGTCGACGGCTGCGAGCGCGATGCCTCGGGGGCGTGGGCGGCCAACGTCGACGCGGTGGCCACGCTGGCCCGCAGCGCCCGGGAGCTCGACACGCACCTGGTGCACGTCTCGACCGACTACGTCTTCGACGGCGACGCCGGCCCCTACGACGTCGACGCGATCCCCAACCCGCGCGGCGTCTACGCGATCAGCAAGCACGCCGGCGAAGAGGCCGTGCGCGCGCTGTGCCCGAAGGGCCGCTGGACGATCGCCCGCACCGCGGTGGTCTACGGCTGGCCCTCGACGGGAAAGAACAACTTCGGCTCGTGGCTCATCGACGCGCTGGGCAGCGGCAAGACGGTGAAGCTCTTCGCCGACCAGTGGGTCTCGCCCAGCCACGCCGGCAACGTCGCCGAGATGCTGGCCGAGCTCGCCGAGCGGCGCATGGCCGGCACCTGGCACACCAGCGGGGCCGACGTGGTCGACCGCGTCACCTTCGGCAAGCTGCTGTGCGAACGCTTCGGCTTCGACCCGGCGCTGATCACCCCCAGCCGCATGGCTGACGTGAACCTGCCCAGCCCCCGTCCCGCGAAGAGCGGGCTCATCGTCACCCACACCATGGAAGCACTCTCGGCAAAGCCGCTGACGAACGAGGCCGCGCTCGCCCGTCTGCACGCCGAGTACACAGGGAGCACCTCATGAAAGGCATCGTCCTCGCCGGTGGTTCAGGCACCCGGCTGTACCCGCTGACGCGCGTCGTCTCGAAGCAGCTGCTGCCGATCCACGACAAGCCGATGGTCTACTACCCGATCAGCACGCTGCTGCTGGCGGGCATCCGCGAGATCCTGATCATCTCGACGCCGCACGACCTGCCGCAATTCCGGGAGCTGCTCGGTGACGGCTCGCAGTGGGGCGTGTCGTTCACCTACGCCGTACAGCCCAGCCCCGACGGCCTCGCCCAGGCGTTCATCATCGGCAAGGACTTCGTCGGCCAGGACAACGTCTCGCTGGTGCTCGGCGACAACATCTTCTTCGGCGATCACTTCAGCGCGATGGTGCAGCGCGCGGCGAAGCTCCAGAGCGGCGCGACGGTGTTCGGCTACCAGGTGCACGACCCCGAGCGCTACGGCGTGGTCGAGCTCGACGCGGCCGGCAAGGCCCTGAGCATCGAAGAGAAGCCGAAGGACCCGAAGTCGAACTACGCGGTCACCGGCCTCTACTTCTACGACAACGACGTGCTGGAGATCGCCCGCACCCTCAAGCCGTCGGCCCGCGGCGAGCTGGAGATCACCTCGGTCAACGAGGTGTACTTGAAGCGCGGCACGCTCTCGGTCGAGGTGATGAGCCGCGGCTTCGCCTGGCTCGACACCGGCACCCACGAGTCGCTGATGGAGGCCTCGCAGTTCATCCACGTCATCGAGCGCCGCACCGGCCTCAAGGTCGCCTGTCTCGAGGAGATCTGCTGGCGCCTGAAGTACATCGACGACGCGCAGATGGAGAAGCTCGCGCAGCCGATGAAGAAGAACGAGTACGGGCAGTACATGCTCTCGTTGATCAAGCCCGGTCACCACCGATGAACGTCGAGCCCAGCCCGCTCCCGGGCGTGTTGGTCGTGACGCCCCGTGTGTTCTCCGACACCCGCGGGTTCTTCCTCGAGACGTTCCACAAGGACAAGTACGCGGCGCACGGCATCACCGGGCCCTTCGTGCAGGACAACTGGAGCCACAGCGTGAAGGACACCCTGCGCGGGCTGCACTTCCAGAACCCCAATGCCCAGGGGAAGCTGGTGTGCGTGACCCGCGGGGCGGTGTTCGACGTCGCGGTCGACATTCGCGTGGGCTCGCCGCACTTCGGCAAGTGGTTCGGCCTCGAGCTGTCGGACTCGAACCGGCGCCAACTGTGGATCCCCCCGGGGTTCGCGCACGGGTTCTGCGCGCTGACCGACGACGCTGACTTCCTCTACAAGTGCACCGCGCCGTACGCACCTGACTGCGAGCATTCGATCCTGTGGAACGACCCGATGATCGGAATCGAGTGGCCGACGAAGGGGCCGCTCCTGTCGAAGAAGGACCTCGAGGCGCCGACGCTGGCCCAGTCGTCCCGGCTGCCCCCGTACAACAGCCCCTGACCCGGGGAGCGCGCCTCAAGGCGTTCTTCACCTCGTTCCCCTTCATTCTCTGGGTCAGCACGCGGCTGGCCTACGTGGGCATGTCGTGGATGGGGCTCACCGCGGTCAACACGCTGTGGTTCCACGACGATGATCGGCACCAGGTGCTGCAGCCCTACCCGTGGATCGACGGGCTGTGCCGGTGGGACTGCGGCTGGTTCCACAACATCGTCGTCAACGGCTTCGCCAACGTCGAGTACGCGAAGGTCTTCCCGCTGTTGGCGATTCTCGGGGGCGGCCTCGAGAAGCTGACCGGCCTCAACCACCTCGTCGCGTTCATTCTCATCGCCAACACGGCGGCGCTCGGCGGCTACGTCGTCATCTACCAGCTGTTCACCGAGATCGAAGACGAGCCGTCGGCGCGCTTCGGGCTGCTGCTCTTCACGGCGTTTCCTGTCGCGTACTACTCGGCCGCCGGGTACCCCGAGTCGATCATGATGTTCACCACCGCGGGGGGCATCGCGCTCGCGCGGCGCGGCAAACACCTCTCGGGAGGCCTCGCGCTGACGATCGGCTTCGCGGCCCGGCACCTGACGCTCGCCGGAGGCGCCGGGTTGCTCGCGGCGCAGATCCGCCAGCGCGGGTGGCACCCGAAGAAGCTGCTGCTGAGCCCCGCGATCCTCGGGCTGCTGCTCCCGTGGCTCTTCCTCGCCGGCTTCAGCTGGTACCTGGGCGACAAGTTCGGTGACCCACTCGCGTGGTGGCACGCGCGCACCATCGGGTGGGACGCTCGGGTCTGGTACGGCGCGAGACAGGTGCTGCTCTACGTCCCGTACCGCGACGTGCCGGAATATTTCTATTACCTGATCTTCAGCATCCCCCTGCTGATCGGGGGCGGCGGGCTGGCGCTCGCGCTCAAGAAGAAGCGGTGGGAATACACCGAGATCGGCGCCTTCGGCCTGGTGCTCCTGGCGGTGGTGATGAGCACCGGCGCGGCCGGTATGGGCCGCTACCTCGCGAGCATCTGGCCCTGTTTTCTCCCGCTGGGTGTCTGGCTGGCGAAGCGGCCGATGTGGCAGGGCCCGGTGCTGGGGTTCTTCTGGTTGTTCCAGGGGCTGTGGTTCTTCCTCTTCACCCACCAGTGGCGGGTGCTCTGACAAACACCGCCGGCTCCGCCGCTTCGTAGGCGCCGATCTGCTCGAGCGTCAGCGCCTTGAGCTGCGCGGCCGTCGCGCCGCCGACCTGCGCGCGGTACCACGCGACGGTGCGGGTGATCGTCTCGGCGAAGTTCCACCGGGGCTGCCAGCCGAGCTTCGCGTGCGCCTTGTCGATCGACAGCCGGAGCAACGACGCCTCGTGGTGGGCCTTCGGTTCGCTCTGGTCGATCCACTCGCCCTGCCCCCACGCCTTCACCAGCGCGGCGGCCAACGCGGACACCGGCTGTGCCGAGGCTGCCTCGGGCCCGAAGTTCCACCCTTCGCAGAAGTCATGCGGGCGATCCGCGCTGAGCAACCGAACGCCGAGCAGCAGGTAGCCCCCGAGCGGCTCGAGCACGTGCTGCCAGGGGCGGATCGCGTGCGGGCTGCGTACTCCGATCGGCTGTCCCTTCGACAGCGAACGAATGCAGTCCGGCACGATGCGATCGGCCGCCCAGTCACCACCCCCGATGACGTTCCCTGCGCGAGCAGAGGCGATGCCGACCCCGTGCTCAGCCAACTTCGCCGGCGGGAAGAACGAGCGCCGCCACGACGACGTCACCAGCTCGGTCGCGCCCTTGCTCATCGAGTACGGGTCGTGCCCGCCCATCGCGTCTGCTTCGCGGTACCCGTACACCCACTCGCGGTTTTCGTAGCACTTGTCGCTCGACACCACGACGACCGCACAGCGCTGCTGCGTCGCGCGGATCGCCTCGAGCACGTGCGCGGTGCCGTTGATGTTGGTCTCGATGGTCGCCAGCGGGTCGGCGTAGCTCTGGCGAACGAGCGCCTGCGCCGCGAGGTGGAAGACGATGTCAGGCCGGCAGTCAGCGACCGCGTCACGCACCTGCACGAAGCTCCGCACGTCGGCCACGTGGTGCTCGCACGACGAGGCGACCCCCGCCGTGGTGAACACCGAGTCGATCTCGGGTTCGAGCGCGAGGCCGACCACCTTCGCGCCCAGCCGCTCGAGCCACAGCGTCAGCCACGCACCCTTGAACCCGGTGTGCCCGGTCAGCAGCACCCGCTTTCCCGCATAGGTCGACCGCAGCTCGGCGACGGTGGGGTTCATGGTCCGTCCTTCCACGTCTTCCAGGGCGCCTTGCCCGAGGCCCAGAGGTTGTTGAGCATGGTGAATTCACGCAGGGTGTCCATCGGCTGCCAGAAGCCGGTGTGCCGAAAGGCCTGGAGCTCGTTCTTCTCAGCGAGCTGGCGCATGGGTTCCTGCTCGAGCGTCAGCGTGCGGTCGTTCGGGAGCACGTCCCAGATGCGCTTGCTGTCGCAGACGAAGAAGCCACCGTTGATGAACCCTTCGGTGGCCTGGGGCTTCTCGTTGAACTCCGAGACCACGTCACCCGCCAGCCGCATCTCGCCGAAGCGCCCCGGCGGCCGCACCGCCGTCACCGAGCACGTCTTGCCGTGCTCGCGGTGGAAGGCGAGCAGCCTGGTGATGTCCACGTCGGACACCCCGTCGCCGTAGGTCAGGCAGAACAGCTCGTCGTCCTCGACGTACTTGCGGATCGCCGCGACGCGCCCGCCGGTCATCGTCTCTTCGCCGGTCTCGGCGAGCGTGACCTTCCAGCTCTCTTCGGAGCCGCCGCCGATGATCTCCACCGCGTGCTGCCGGCCGAGCGTCACCGCGACGTCGTTGGTCATCGCGCGGTAGTTCAGGAAGAACTCCTTGATGACCCAGCTCTTGTACCCGAGGCACAACACGAACTCGGTGATGCCGTGCGCCGCGTACATCTTCATGATGTGCCAGACGATCGGCTTGCCCCCGATCGGCAGCATCGGCTTGGGCATCGAGTCGCTCGCCTCGCGAATGCGCGTGCCCTGCCCTCCGCAGAGGATGACGGCCTTGGTCCCCATCACCGCACCTGGGGGAAAGGAACCGGCACGACGAACTTCCCGCCGGCCTGCTTGTACGCGTCCTGCTGCGTGACGATCTCGTCGAAGAAGTTCCACGCCAGCACCAGCAGGTGCGTCGGCTTCTCCTGCAGCACCTGCTCCGCCCGCACCACCGGAAGGTGCATGCCCGGCGTCAGCTTGCCCTGCTTGTACGGGCTGCGATCGGCGACCCACGAGATCAGCTCGGTGCCGATGCCGCAGTAGTTCGTCAGCACCACGCCCTTGGCCGCCGCGCCGTAGGCCGCCAGCGAGCCCTTCTTCTTGAGGCCAGTGAGGAACTCCGGGAGCGCGGTCTTCAGCTTGCGCGTGCCCTCGGCGAAGGCGTGCAGCTTCGCGTTGGCGGTGTAGCCCTGGGCCTTCTCCATCGCGAGGTACTGGGCCACGGCGGGCTTCGCCGGGCCCGCGCGACGGCCGCGCGCGATGAGGCTGCCACCGTGGAGCGGGATCTCCTCGACGTCCCACAGCACCATCCCCGCCTCCTTGAAGAGCCGGTCGAGCGCGGTGACCGAAAAGTACGAGAGGTGCTCGTGGTAGATCGTGTCGAACTCGAGGTGGTCGACCATCGGCTTCAGGTACGGCGCCTCGACGTGGAAGATGCCGTCGTCCGACAGCCAGTGCTGCACGCCCTTCACGAAGTCGACGAGGTCGGGCACGTGGGCGAGCACGTTGCGCGCCATGATCAACTCGGCCGGCCCGTGCTCTTCACGGAGCTTCTGCCCCAGCTCGAAGTTGAAGAACTCTGCGACCGTGGGCACGCCGTCCTTGATCGCCACCTCGGCGATGTTCTTCGCCGGCTCCACGCCCAGCACCCGGCAGTGCGAGCGGAAGGGCTTCAAGATGCAGCCGTCGTTGCTGGCGAGCTCGGCCACCAGCTGGGTGGGCTGCAGCGAGATCTCCGCGGCGTAGCGGGCCGCGAGCTGGTGTCCCCAGCGCACGATCGTCTCCGACATCGACGAGAAGTAGATGTAGTCGGTGAAGACGTCCTTCGGGTCGAGCTGGTGCGTGAGCTGCACGTGCGAGCACGTGGCGCAGAAGGCGATGGCCAGCGGGGCCTTCGTCTCCTTCGCGAAGTCGGCCGGCCCGTTGAGGAAGCTGTTCACCGGGGGCATGTCGCCCAACGAGAGGATCGGCTCGAGGGCGGTCTGCCCACAGATGCGACAATG
Organism: Myxococcales bacterium; assembly: GCA_038248085.1. Taxonomy (GTDB): domain Bacteria; phylum Myxococcota; class Myxococcia; order Myxococcales; family Myxococcaceae; genus Archangium_A. The sequence goes on from JBBRUE010000203.1 coordinate 8,353, forward strand.
GGGGATCGGAGTGGCCATGAGATCAGTGTGCTTTCGAGAGCAGTGCCGCGCGCTCCCGGGTCAACAACTCCAGCAGCGGAGGGTGGTGAAGTTCGTGCTTCGTCGAGAGGAGCCTGACGCGCTCCGGCCGCGGCGCGATCTGGCCTGACTCCTGCCACGGGACCTCGACGATTTCCACGTTCGGGAGGTCGAGGCCCTTCGCCAACAGGGCGGCCCATTCGGCCTTGGTCAACACCTCGGGGCCGGTGAGGTGGGCGAGGCCGTCGAAGCCCTGGCCGAGCAGCTCGAGCGCCGAGGCCGCCAGCCAGCGCGACCAGGTCGGCATGCCCGCCTGCGCGCCAGGGACCTGGAGCGGGGTGCGCTGCTCCGAGGCGTCGATCACGCGGTACATGAAGTTCTTCCGCTTCGCCTCGGCGCCGAAGACGTAGCTGGTGCGCGCGACGAGGCTGTGGCCGCGGGTCAGTAGCAGCGCTTCGACCTCGCGCTTGTGCTTCGCGTAGACGCTCAGCGGGTGCGGGGGGGCCGCCTCGTCGTAGGCCGGCGCGAGGCCGTCGAACACGTGCTCGGTCGAGAAGAACACCACCCGCACGGAAGACCCGAGCACCTGCACCAGGTTCTTCACCGTCTGCACGTTCTCGCGCTCGCTGCGCGCCGGGTCCTGCTCGCAGCCGTCGACCCAGGGCCACGCGGAGGCGATCACCACCGCGTCCGGGTTCACCCGCGCCACCACGCGCTCGACGGCCTTCAGATCGAGCAGGTCCATCGACTCGGTGGCCAGGCCGCTGACGTGGCGCGCCACGCCGTGCGTGGACCACGCCGTCGCGGCTCGCATGACGTCAGCGCCGACGAGCCCCGACGCACCGACGACGAGCAGCCGACCGCTCATCGGTCCTTCGTCGCCCAGTCGTAGGGAATGTGG
>JBBRUE010000204.1:0-9266 GCA_038248085.1 Myxococcales bacterium
CCCGCGCTGTACCGGCTCGGCGCCTCGCCCGAGAGGCTCGCGCGCCTCTACGCGCACGTGAGGTAGCTCAGCGCCGAGTCGAGTCGAGACCGAGGCGTAACGTCCAGCGCGGCCCGGAGACAGGAGTCCCATGCGCGAGCGCGCCGTTCCCAGCACAGTGACATGGCGCAGGCCCGTCGGGCTCGCCACGGCGCTCGGAGGGCTCGTGGTGGCGTTCAACGTGTTTGACGTACCGCGCCTGCTCCTCACCTTCGTCGAGTGGGTGCGGCAGGCCGGTGTCGCCGGTGCGCTCTCGTTCGGCGGGGTCTACGTCGGGGCCGCGGTGCTGTTGGTGCCCGCGTCGGTGCTGACCCTCGCGGCGGGTTTCGTGTGGGGCCCCTTCGTGGGCCTCGCGGTGGTGCTTCCCTCCGCGGCGGTGGCGGCGACGGTGGCGTTCGGGCTGGGCCGCACCGTCGCCCGGGGCTGGGTGCAGCGCCGGGTGGCGGACAACCCGCGCTTTCGCGCCATCGATGAGGCCGTCGGCAATGGGGGCTTTCGAATGGTGCTCCTGCTCCGCCTCTCGCCGCTGTTTCCCTTCAACCTGCTCAACTACATGTTGGGGCTCACCCGGGTTTCGGGCCGCGACTTCATCCTCGGCTCGATCATCGGGATGGCGCCGGGCACGTTCCTGTACCTGTACCTCGGCTCGTTGGTGACGAGCGCGAGCCAGCTCCTCTCCGGGGAGCGCCCCTCGGGCGGGTCGCTCGGCACCGCGCTGTCCGCCCTCGGCCTCATCGCCACGATCGTCGTCAGCGTGTGGCTCACGCGCATCGCGCGCGCCGCCCTCGCGAAGACCCTCGCTGAATCAAAGGACATCGCACCATGACGCAGTCGAGCACGCTGGCGCTGGGCCTCTCTCCGGACGATGAGCACAACCGCGCCCTCGCGAAGCTCACCCACCCCGTCTCGTGGCTGAGCCCCGTTCCGAAAGGCCGCTACAACCTCGTCATCGTCGGGGCGGGTACGGCGGGCCTGGTCGCTGCGGCGGGCGCGGCGGGCCTCGGCGCGCGGGTCGCGCTGATCGAGCGGCACCAGACGGGCGGGGACTGCCTGAACACCGGCTGCGTCCCTTCGAAGGCGGTCATTCGCGCGGCGCGCGCTGCGTACGACGCGGCGAACGCGGCGCCCTTTGGCGTGCAGACGGCCTCGCCACCGACGGTGGACTTCGGCGCCGTGATGGACCGCATGCGTCGCCTGCGCGCGCGGATCGCCCCCAACGATTCCTTCGAGCGGTTCTCGGGGTTGGGCGTGGACATGTACCTGGGCGACGCGAAGTTCGTGTCGGCGACGCGCGTCGAGGTCAATGGCACCGCGCTCGACTTCTCCAGGGCGCTCATCGCCACGGGCGCGCGTGCGGCTGTCCCCGCGATCCCCGGCCTGGCCGACGCCGGCTTCTTCACCAACGAGACGGTCTTCAACCTGACGTCGCTGCCCAAGCGCTGGCTGGTGCTCGGCGCGGGGCCCATCGGCTGTGAGCTGGCCCAGAGCTTCAGGCGCTTCGGCGCCGAGGTCACCGTGATGGCGCTTGATGGTCGGCTGCTGCCGCGCGAGGACCCAGACGCCTCGGACGTGCTCTCTGTCCGGTTCGCGAAGGAGGGCATTCGTACGGAGCTGGGCGTGAAGCCCCTTCGGGTCGAGCGCACCGGCGAGGTGCGGCGGGTCAGCTTCGAGCGCGACGGCAAGCCAGAGACCGTGGAGGTCGACGCCATTCTCGTCGCCACGGGGCGCGCCCCCAACGTCGAGAACCTCGGCCTCGAGAAGGCGGGCGTCGCGTTCGACCGGCGCGGGGTGACCGTCGACGACTCGTTGCGCAGCTCGAACCCGCGCATCTACGCCTCGGGTGACGTGGCAGGGCGCTGGCAGTTCACCCACGCCGCCGACGCGATGAGCCGCGTCGTGCTGCAGAACGCGCTGTTCTGGGGCCGCAAGAAGGCCTCCCTGCTGACGATTCCCTGGGCCACGTACACCGACCCCGAGATCGCCCACGTCGGGCTTTCGCGCGCCGAGGCCAACGCGCGCGGGCAGGAGATCGTCACCTACACGGTGCACCTCACCGACGTGGACCGCGCGATTCTCGAGTCCGATGACGCGGGCTTCGCGCGGGTGCACGCAGCGCGGAAGAGCGGCCGAATCCTCGGGGCGACGCTGGTGGGGCGCGATGCTGGAGACCTCATCGGCGAGATGGCGCTGGCGGTCACCCACAAGCTCACGCTCGGCCAGCTCGCCTCGACCGTGCACCCCTACCCAACGCGCGCCGAGGCCTGGAAGCGTATCGGCGACCTGCACAGCCGGGCGCGCCTCACCCCGTTCGTCAAGCGACTCTTCGAGCAACTCCTGGCCTGGCAGCGCTGACTCGTCGGGGGAAGCGCGCTCGGTTTTCGCGGGAGAGCGAGGGGTTGTTGGAGTCGATCGTCCGAACCTGCCTGCTGAGCACCATTCGAAAGCACCTGTCGCGTCGAGGGGTGGTCGACGCGCGAGCTGACCGAGCGGATCGAAGGCCTGCTCTACGAGCGCACAGCGCTGTCGAAAAAACCGGAGGAGCTCATTCGCAAGGAACTGAACGCGCTCCGAGAGAAGGGCGAGGTCACTCCTGCCCTCGTCTTCCAGGACCCGTACATGCTCGACTTTCTCCAACTCGCGGACACGTACAGCGAGAAGGATCTCGAGTCGGCCATCCTGCGCGAGATTGAGAGGTTTCTGCTGGAGCTTGGTGGCGGCTTCGCCTTCGTCGAGCGACAGAAGCGAATCATGCTCGACGGCGACGACTACTATGTCGACCTCCTCTTCTTCCATCGGCGGATGGGGTAGCGACGAGTTGATGTCGTGTCCGGCCATCTCGAGGTCGCTGGAAGCGACCGAAATCACCGGTGAATCTAAGTGCCCAAGGCCGGAATCGAACCAGCGACACGGGGATTTTCAATCCCCTGCTCTACCAACTGAGCTACTTGGGCGGACCTTCGTGAAGCGGCGCCGCTTGTGCCCCACGCTCTCTACGTCGTCAAGAATGATCCGGACCTGACGGTGCTTCTTCCGTTCAGCGCCCCCCAGCCAGCAACGCCCCGCTCAGGCCTCAGTGTGCGTCTCGGCGTGCGCCGCAGCCGTGCCGTCGACCAGCTTCCCGTCGGCGATCAGCACCACCCGCTTCGCCCGCTTCATGATCCGCGGGTCGTGCGTCGAGAACAAGAAGGTCACCCCGCGCGACGCGTTGAGCCGCTCCATCAACTGGAGGATCTGCTCACTGGTCGCCGAGTCGAGGTTTGCGGTTGGCTCGTCAGCGAGCACGATCTCCGGCTGGGTCACCAGCGCGCGCGCGATCGCCACGCGTTGCCGCTGCCCACCCGAGAGCTCGTCGGGCCGGTGGTGGAGCACGCTGGTGAGCCCCACGTCCTCGGCGATCAGCTCGACGCGCTTGGCGAGGGCCACGCGGTCTTCCTTCCGCAGCAGGCACGGGAACTCGATGTTCTCGCGCACGTCGAGCACGGGAATGAGGTTGAAGCTCTGGAAGATGAACCCGATCTTCCGGTTCCGCAGCGCCGCCATGTCGTTGAAGTCGCGCCCCGCGAGCTCCTCGTCGTCGAGCCGGTAGCTCCCCTCGGTGGCGCGGTCGAGCAGGCCGATGATGTTGAGCAACGTCGTCTTGCCGCTCCCCGACGGGCCCATCACCACCGTGAACTCGCCCGCCTCGATGTCGAGGTCCACGCCCCGGAGCGCGGGCACGTCGGTCTGACCGAGCCGGTACGACTTCTTGATGCCCTTCAAGCTGATCAGCGCCATGACCTTCTCCTCGTCGAACTCGAACCGAACTACTCAGAAGAACGCGCGGGCCTGCACCATCACGCGCGTTTGAAAGGGCGACAGGGTGAACTGCCCGTAGTCGGTGCCGTCGACCGTCACGCCCTGCGACTTCAACCCCGCGATCGGCACGTACACGGCCACGGTGAGCTGCAACCACTCCTTGGGCATCCACTGCACCTGCGGCACGAGCTGCATCGAGAGATCCTCGAGGCCGATCAACGCCGTGCCGGAGATCGTCCAGTCGTCCCACAGCTGCGGCTTCGAGGCCTGGATCATCAGGTAGTGCCGGCGAATCGCGTTGAGGGTGAACTTCTGGGGCGTGCCCGGATCGGTCGAGCCGCTGAGCATCTGCTGCGCGATCGCGGCGTTCTGCTTCGAGAGCGTCGCCAGCCGGCGGAACCCAGCGGCGTCCTGCCCTTCGCCGTTGAAGTAGTACTCCACCGCCACCATCTCGCTGTTGGCGAACTGGTACCGCCCGCCGATCACCGCCTGGGTGTTGAGCCAGGTGGCATCGAGATAGGGCCGGGTGGCGATCGGCACTCCGCGAAAGAGACACTTCGCCGGCAGATCGACGCAGTCGGGATCCACGCTCACCCGCGCCGAGCCCGCGTACAGCGAGGCCTCCGCGTGCAGCTCGAGGTTGCCGAACACCTTCGAGAGCGAGAGCCCCCCGCGTGACTTCGCGCGGAACGCGTCGTTGTAGAGGTTCGAGTACGAATAGATGAGGTTCACGTCGACGTCGCCCAGCAGCAGGTACATGCGCCCGGTGAAGGCGAAGTGCGCCTCGTCGTCGCGATCACTGGTGGCGATGCCGCGCACCACCTCCGCCGTCGGCTGCTCCGGGTACACCACCAGCGCCGTCGGGAGCCCCGCGTACTGTCGCGTCACCTTGCCCGCGGCGACCAGCGAGATCGCCACCTTCTCGAAGCCCCACTCGAGCTCCCCCAGCCACGCGCCCGCGCGCTGGAAGGTGGGGTCGGTCGGATCCTTCGGCGGGTTGAGCGCGTCGGTCGGGTTGAAGGCCAGCCCGGAGCCCCACACGATGCGCTTCTTCCCCACCAGCAACCGGAAGTGATCCTGCAGCGGGAGATCCGCGTAGGCCTCCGAGAGCACGAGGGTCGGGCGGTAGTTCGCGAGGTCCTTCTCCCCGCCCTGGATCATCCACGCGCCCTGCCAGAACAGCGACGTGTCGGCGTAGAGGTTCACCTTCTCGTTGGGGGTGATCTTGATCTGCGCGTTGGCCTCCCCGAGCTCGGTCAGGCCGGGTGTCCCGTCGAGCTGCGTCCACGCGCCCGTGGTGCGCGAATCGACGTAGCCAGTCGTCGTCACCACGGTCGATTGGGACAACAGCATCAACAGGAGCGCGCCCATGACTCAGTGCCCCAGGTCCGAGAGCGCGAACTTGCCGTCGCCGACCGGCGCCGCGATGTCGACCGACTCCCACACCATCTCGCTGAAGCGCTGGGTGGCGATCTCGTTGCGCATGGTGATGTGCGCGGGGCGCTTGAGGCCGTTGCCGAAGTCCTTCACCTCGGTGAAGTCGGCCGAGCGCAACATCTTGCCGCTGGACGTGAAGTACTCGCCGCGCACCGGCACGCCGAGCGGGCTCTTGAGCACCCACAGCTTCACCGAGTCGTAGGCCGCGTCGGGGCTCTTGCTCTTGAGCTCCACCAGCCACACGTCGGGCTTCGCGGCGTCTTCCTTCACCGTGCCCTCGTAGTCGGTCGAATAGCTCGCCCGCAGCACGTCGGCGTTGTTGAAGTCGCCGCCCTGGAAGTTGTCGCGCGAGGCCAGCCGCAGCGCGCGCTTGAGGTTCGGCATGTAGACCCAGAAGTTCTCGGCGCTGCGGAGCATCTCCTGGCCCCGCACCGCCGCCGGCTCCTGGAACCAGATGCGCGACTTGTCGTCTGCGCCCTTGAGGATGCTCATCTTGTAGCTGCGCGTGGTGCCGTCATCGCGGTGCGCGACCATCGCGGCCACCGCCTTGAAGGTCGGCGGCGCCATCACCGCGTCGTACTTCGCGAGCACTTCCTTGGTGGTCGGCGGTTCGGCGGTCACCAGCAGCGCGAGGAGCATCGAAGAGAGCATGGGTCGGTCCTTGTCAGATGGAAGAGAGGGCCTCGACGGGGCGCATGCGCGCCGCGCGGAGGGCAGGGGAGACCGCCGCCAGCACGCTGCCGAGGCAGGTCGAGATGACGACGATGAAGGGCACCGCGGGGAGCAGCGTGGGCATCACCTTGAAGAAGCCCTGGCCCGCGCCCATTGAGACCGTGAAGCCGCCGGTGCTTCGCGCCACGGTCACCGCGATGAGCGCGACCCCGAGGCCCACCGACGCGCCCAGCACCGCCTGCATCAGCGCCTCGAGCATGAACAGCCGCGCCACCGTGGCCCGGGTCATGCCCACCGCGAGCATCGTGCCGATCTCCTTCGTGCGCTCGAGCACGCTCATCAGCAGCGTGTTGGCCACGCCGAACAGCGCGATGAGCAGGAAGACCACGCTGATGGCCCCGAGGGTGATCCGTTGGATGAGGCGCATGTCGCGCAACCCGGGCCGCAGCTCCTCCCACGTCTGCACCTCGTAGCCCTCGCCGAGCGTGGTCTTCAGCGCCGCCGCGGTCACGTCGAGCTGCCGCACGTCGTTCACCGCGATGACGTACTCGGTGACCTTGCCTTCCATGCCCAGCAGCGACTGGGCGAACCCCAGCGGCACCGTCACCGAGCGCTTCGACTCCAGCGGGTTCTGCCCCGAGAGCACCCCGCGCGGCTCGAGATCCATCGCGTTGTCGCGCCCGCCGAGGCCCTGGGCCTGCAGCATCAGCGGGATGCCCGTCTTGAGGTCGAGGGCGCGGTTGAGCTCCAGGCCGACGTGGGCGCCGTTCCGGTCGCCGGGCAGGAGCGGCGTGCCGTCGAGGTAGAGATCGATCTTCGGCAGGGTGCCCCGCACCGTCTCGGGGTCGATCGCAGTGATGATCGAGATGGCCCCGCGGCTCCCGTTGGTCAGCAGCCCGGAGAACGTGATGCGCGGCGTGAGCCCCTTCACGTTCGGCGTCGCGCGCATCTTCCCCTCGATCGCCGGGTCGCGCGGGAGGTTGAACGTCAGGGGCTGGCGGTCGCGCTTCTCGAAGTAGCCCGTGCGGTGCACCTGAATGGCGCCCACCCGCGAATCGATGGTCTCGGCCACCAGCGACTCACCCACGCCCATCATCAGGGCCGACAACACCAGGCTCATCATCACCCCGAAGAACAGCGCGCCGATGGTGATGGCCGAGCGGGCCTTCGCCCGGAAAACGTTCCGCATCGCGAGTCGGATCAGCATGGTTTCTCCTACCGTCCCGCGAGCGCTTCGACGGGGCGCAGCCGGCTCGCTCGCCACGCGGGGTAGAGCGAGAACAACACGGCGCCGAGCACGGCTGCGAACAGCACGCCCACGGTGAACCGCGCGGTCATGAAGGGAAAGATGTCGATCGCCATCGTCGCGTTCGGCGGCATGAAGTGGATGCCGCGCCGCGAGAGGGCGAAGGTGACCACCGACGCACCGACGAGTCCGCCCGTGGCGCCCATCGCGCCCAGCACCAGCGCCTCGAGGAGAAAGAGCGCCATCACGCTCCCTCGCGTCAGCCCGACCGCCATCATCGTGCCGACCTCACGGGTGCGCTCCAGCACGCTCATCAGCATGGTGTTCGCCACCCCGAGCAGCATCAGCATCAGGAAGACCACCGTCACCACGTTCGACACGCCGCTCTGAATGCCCATGATCGTCTTTCGCTCGGGCGTCAGCTCGTCCCAGGTGTGTACTTCGAACTCGGGGCCCAGGGCCGTGCGCAGGTTCGCGGCGACTTCCTGCACGCGATCGATGTCGTCGATGGCCACCGCGAGCTCGGTGATGCGCCCCTCCATGCGCAGGAGCTTCTGGGCCAGCACCAGCGGCACCACCGCGATCTTCATCTCGCCGGGCATGATCGCCCGCATCGCCCCGCCGACCTGCGCGAGCTCCCCGTTGAGCGAGCCGTCACGATCAGGCGCGAGCAGAACGGCCTCCGCGTCGTGCTTCGCCCCGAAGGACCTCGCCAGCGCGTCGCCGAGCACCACGTGCGTGTCGTCGAACACCACGTCGTCGGTGAAGAGCTTCCAGCGGTCCGGGCAGACCTCCCGTTCGAGCTTCGGGTCGATGGCCGTCGAGCCGAAGAACAGGGCCTCGGGCGCGTCGTTCTCGTCGGTGGCCGACAGGGTGAGCGAGCCGGCGAACTGGATCCGCGGCGCCACCGCGGTGACCCCCTTCACGCCGCGCACTTTCTGGATCAGCGACTCCTCGTTCGCGAAGTCCATCGACAGCGGCGTCGACATCACGTTCGCCAGGTAGCCCGTGCGGTGCACCTGCAGCGCGCCCGTCGCCCCGCGCACGGTCCCCATCACCATCTGCTCCTGCAGCCCGTTGAGCACGCCCTTGATGCCCCCCACCGCGGTGATGCCCACGGTGAGCGCCGCGAGCGTGATGAGCGTCCGCCGCCGGTTTCGCAGCACGTTCCGGAAGGCCATCGAGAAGAGCGAGTTCATGACGGGGCCCACCTGAGCATGCTCAGTGCCAACGGTCGCGCCCTGCGCGCCGCCCCTCGAACGTCGGACTTCCGACACCCGACTGTCGGGTTTCCGACAGGTGGCACCCGCGCTCGGGCCGGGGCACTCTGCTGCCCGTGAAGGGCGACCGACTCAGCGTGGAAGCGGTGGAAGACGCGGCGCTCGAGTCGCTGTTCCAGCGCGGCGTGCAGCTCCGGCTCTACGTCGCGCCCTTCATCCTGCTCACGGCGATGACCCTGCTCGCGTGGGACCCTGCGCCGTGGCGGCTGTGGGTCGTCGTCGCCGCGTTCAGCTTCGCGAGCGTGCGCCTGTCGATGGAGTTTTTCCGTGCGCGCCGCGTGGGCATTCATCACACGCGGCTCGCGATGCTGCTCCCGGTACCCGCCACCGTGCTCATGCTGGTGGTGTCGGCGAGCGGGGGGGTCGACAGCCCGTTCTCGGTGATGCTGCCGATGGTCACGGTGTTCCTCGCGCTGTTCCTGCGGCCCCGCTATGGCTTCATCTTCGCCGGCTTCGGCACCGTGCTCGTCGGGGTGCTGACCCTGGTCGCCTAGCAGGCCTGGATCCCCACCCTCGTCCCCTCGGCGTTCGGCGGCGGCGTGCGCGGCTCGGCGACGAACATGCTGCTCTTCACGCGGGCGGGCATGCTGGTGATCGCCCTGTGGTGGGCGGCCTTTCTCGGGTTGGTGATGCGCACCGCCTACCAGTCCGCCATTCGGCGCGCGGTCGACGCGCATGGCCAGTTGCTCGAGACGCAGGACGCCTCGACCCGGACGCTCACCACGCTGGTCGCGGAGATCGCCCACGAGTTGAAGAACCCGCTCGCTTCGGTGAAGGGGCTCGCCGCGCTCGTCGAC
>JBBRUE010000205.1:0-9250 GCA_038248085.1 Myxococcales bacterium
ACCACACCACGCCGGCGGCGACGTGGAACCCCCAGTGCAGCAGGGGGTGATCGCTGCGGTACCCGAGGCCCGCCATCACCGGGTGCTGGTAGTGCGCGGTCATCGGCCGCTGAGGGTTGGCGCCGATGCCGGTGCCGACGGTGAAGATCCAGATCAGGTCATTGCGGGGTTGGCTGATGAACGCTCCCTCCCACGCGATGCGCAGGTGGGGCGTCACCATCGGGGCGTTGATGAAGAGGCCCAGCGAAGCGGACCGGGGCACGAACCACGGCACGAGGGGGCCGTCGTCGCCCGGCGCGGCCGCGATCACCAGACTGCTCAGCAGCGCAAGCACCATCGTGCGGTGCGTTTCGCCGTGTACGCGGTGCTTGTCAACGGATCGCCCGGGTTCTACAACGCCGCCACTTCTCGGGCACTTTCTGCCCCGCATCGGGAGACGCCTCTTTGTCCACGTCGCTCCGCACGTACGTTTTTCTCGACAGCCTCCAGCCCCAGCTCGCCGCCCACATCGCCACCACCTGCCGCGGGTACTTCCCCGTGCCCGGCGTGGCGTCGCTCTTCGTGGAGATCGCGCCGGGTATGGCGATTCACCGCCTGATGGACGTCGCGCTCAAGCACACCAAGGTGCAGCCGGCGACCCTGGTGGTCGAGCGCGCCTACGGGATGCTCGAGCTCCACAGTGAGGACAAGGGCGAGGTCCGCTCTGCGGGCGAAGCGCTCCTCAAGGAGATGGGCCAGAAGGAAGAGGACCGCATCAAGCCTCGGCTCGTCTCCAACACCATCATCCGCGCCATCGAGCCGATGCACGCGATGATCCTCGACAAGATCCGCTTCGGGTCGATGATCGAGCCCGGCGAGTCGCTCTACATCCTCGAGTGCGAGCCGGCCGGGTATGCCGCGCTGGCCGCCAACGAGGCCGAGAAGGCCGCCCGCATCAAGCTGGTCGACGTGACGCCCTACGGCGCCTACGGCCGGTTGTACCTCGCCGGGTCGGAGTCGGAGATCGACTCCGCCGCCGAGGCCGCCGTGGCCGCGATCAAGTCGGTCTCGGGCAAAGAGCAGGGCTCGGGCGGCAAAGAAAAGTAATCCGCAGTTCCCCAAGCACAGAGCAGTTCCACAACACGAGAGAGGCACAAGACTCCGATGGCTGACGCACTGGGAATGATCGAGACCAAGGGCTTCGTGGGAATGGTGGAGGCCGCCGACGCGGCGGTGAAGGCCGCCAAGGTGGACCTCGTGGGCTACGAGAAGATCGGCGGCGGCTACGTGACGATGGTGGTCCGTGGCGACGTCGCGGCGGTGAAGGCGGCGATCGAAGCCGGCGCGCGAGGCGCGGAGCGGGTGGGCGAGCTCGTCTCGACGCACGTCATTCCCCGGCCGCACGTCAACATCGACCTCATCTTGCCCCTCGGCCGCCTCGACATGGCGAAGGCCGAGAGCGGCCAGAAGTAAGGGTCCCCGATGCTGCTCGGCAAGGTGGTGGGGACGGTCGTCGCCACCAAGAAAGAGCCGACCCTCGACGGGTCCACGTTCCTGCTGGTGCGGGGCATGGACGCCGAGGGCAAGCCCACGTCGTCCCTGGTCGTCGCGGTCGATGCGATGGGCGCGGGGGTGGGCGAAGTCGTGCTCTACGCCTCGGGCTCGTCGGCTCGCCAGACCGAGCTGACGAAGGATCGACCGGTCGACGCCGTGATCATGGCGATCGTCGACCAGGTCGAGGTCGAAGGGAAACTGACGTGGGTGAAGTGAGTAAACCCAGGGTGGTCCGCGTGCGGGGCGCGTCGAAAGACGCCCTCGTCGCCGCGGCCACCCGGGCCTGTGCGCAGCAGACCGCGGTGCCGTCGTGTGAGCGGGTGCTCGTGGTCTACGGGGCCCAGGCCGCGAACATCTACATCGAGTCTTCGCCGACGCCGCCCACCGCGCGCCGGCCGAGCTGAGAGGCAGCCCCGATGAACGAGGCGCAGATCAACGCGATCGTCGAGCAGGTCGTGCGACGCATGTCGGGTGAGCTGTCGAAGCTCCCGGCTTCCGCCGCGCGGTCGCCTTCGATCATCACCAAGCGGCCGGGCATCTTCGACGACCTCGACTCCGCCGCCTCGAGCGCCCAGCGGGCCCAGGAGCAGTGGATCCGCCTCGACCTCGAGACCCGCGAGAAGGTCATCGAGTCGATGCGCCAGTGCACGCGCGATCACGTCAACGAGCTGGCCACGATGGCGGTGGCCGAGACGAAGCTCGGCAACGTGCCCGACAAGGTGAAGAAGAACCTGCTGTGCGCGAACAAGACGCCGGGCATGGAGATCCTCCGCGCGCAGGCGTGGAGCGGCGACTACGGCCTGATGGTGATGGAGCGCGCGCCCTTCGGGGTGATCGGCGCCATCACCCCGTCGACCAACGCCACCGAGACGATCATCAACAACGGCATCGCGATGGTGGCCGGCGGCAACGCGGTCGTCTTCAACGTGCACCCCAGCGCCAAGGGTGTCTGTTCGTTCTTCGTCAGCAAGCTCAACGAGGCGATCGTCGCCGCGGGTGGGCCGCAGAACCTGATCTGCATGATCGGCAACCCGACCATCGAGTCGGCGGCCGCGCTGATGAAGCACCCGGCGATCCGCCTGATCGTGGTGACCGGGGGCCCGGCGGTGGTGAAGGCGGCGATGAACTCCGGCAAGCGCGCGATCGCCGGCGGCCCGGGCAACCCGCCCGCGGTGGTCGACGAGACGGCCCACATCGCCCGCGCGGCGAAGGACATCGTCGACGGGGCCTCGCTCGACAACAACATCGTGTGCATCGTGGAGAAGGAGATCTTCGCGGTCGCCTCCATCGCCGACGAGCTGAAGACCGAGATGCAGAAGCACGGCGCCTACGAGGTGCCCTCCTCTGCCATCAACCGGCTCGAGAAGCTGGTGGTCGACGACGGCCACCCCTCGCGCGACTGGGTGGGCAAGGACGCGACGAAGATCGCCGAGGCGGCGGGGCTGCGCGTACCCGCGGGCACCCGGCTGCTCTTCGCCGAGGTCGACCCCACGCACGCCTTCATCCAGGCCGAGCTGCTGATGCCGGTGATCGGCTTCTCGCGGCTCAAGACGGTCGAAGACTGCATCGTCGCCGCGGTCCAGGCCGAGCACGGCTTCGGGCACACCGCGACCATGCACTCGACCAACATCGACGTGCTGTCGGCGATGGCGAAGATCATCAACACCTCGATCTTCGTGAAGAACGGACCCTCGTTCGCCGGGCTGGGCATGACGGGCGAGGGCTACACCTCGTTCACCATCGCCTCGCCGACCGGCGAAGGGCTCACCACGCCGATCAGCTTCACGCGTGAGCGCCGCTGCACCCTGAAGGACTCGTTCCGCATCATCTGATGCCTGCGCTGCCTCCCCACGCTCTGGTTCCCGGCCCCGCGCTGGGCCTGCTCGAGCTCGAGTCGCTCGCGCGCGGGGTCGTGGTGGCCGATGCGCTGGTGAAGCAGGCCGCGGTGCAGATCGCGGTCGCCGAAGCGGTGACGCCGGGCAAGTACCTGCTGATCTTCACCGGGCCGGTCGCCGAGGTGGCGGAGTCGTTCCAGGCGGGGCTCGCGGTGGGCGGCGCGATGGTGCTCGACTCGCTGCACCTCCCGCACATCGCCGAGGCGGTGGTGGCAGCGCTGCTGCGCGGTGAGCTGGCGAAGGTCGGCGCAGACGACGCGGTGGGCATCGTCGAGCTGCACACCGTCGCCGCGACGCTGCGGGCCGCCGACGTAGCGCTCAAGCGCGCGCTGGTGAAGCTGACGCACCTCCAGCTGGCGAAGGGCATCGGCGGCAAGGGCTGGTTCACCCTGGCGGGCGTGCAGCACGACGTGGAGGCCGCGCTCGAGGGGGCTGCCGCCGCCGTGCCGTCGCACCTGCTGGTGACGACCGAGTTGATCTCGCGGCCGCACGCCGACCTGCGCGGCCGGGTTCTGTAGTTCATTCGGAGGGGGACACCATGAATCGAGTCGTATTGGCGGCCTGCGTCGCTGCGTTGACGTTCATCGGCTGTAAGAAGGAAGCGAACACCACCTCGGGCGGCACCGGCGCTCCCGGCACGGGCCCTGCCAGCACCGGCCCCGGCGCCACGGGCCCCGGTGAGCCCGGCACCGCGACGCCGCCGGCGGACGCGAAGAACCCCGCGGGCTGCAACAGCGACTTCGCCGAGCCGATCGTCACGGACTACGCGCTGAGCGAGAAGTGCAGCCCGTACACCGTGAAGAGCGACCTCAACGTCGACGGCTACGCGCTCACCATCGAGCCGGGCGTGGAGCTCAAGTTCTCCGACAACACCGCGTTCACCGTCGGCTACTACAAGCCGGGCCGCGTGCTGGTGAAGGGCACGAAGGAGAAGCCGGTGAAGTTCTCCGGCCGCACGTGGAAGGGCCTCTTCACCACCACCAGCGCCGCGGGTTCTTCGCTGGAGAACGTGGAGTTCGCTGGCGCGGGCACCGAGGACTCGCCCGCGTTCAAGAGCGAGACCCACGACGTGAGTCTCAACGGGGTGACGTTCACCGGCGCGAAGAAGACGGTGCTCGACCTGCGCGTCGATCGGCCACTCAAGGGGCTCACCGCGGTCGACCTCACGAAGGCCAGCGACGATCCGACCGAGCTGATCCACGCCAACGTCGCCACGGCGGGCGTCTTCACCCCGGCGGCGATCACCACGCCCGAGAAGGCGGTGATCTGGCTGCACCAGGGCCTGGACGGTGACGTGACCCTCACCCACGCCGGCGCCGTCTACCGGGTGACCGAAAACCTCAACATCGACCCGCCCGAGGGCAAGACCGCCTCGCTGACGGTGAAGGAAGGCGTGACGATCGAGCTGGGCGAGAACGCCGCGTTGAGCTTCGGCTACTACCGCGGCCCCTCGGGCCTCAAGATCCAGGGCACGAAGGAGAAGCCCGTCACGGTCACCCGCTATGGCGAAGACAAGGCGCAGACCCCCTCGGGGGGGATCCAGCTCTTCGCGGGCGCCCGAGCGCCGGAGCTCGACTTCCTGGTGATCGAGTACGCCGGGGGCACCGACAAGGCCGCGATCCTGCTGAACGAGTCGCGCGGGCTGGGGAAGATCACCAACTGCACCTTCCGCCACCTCAAGGGCGAGGCCGTGCGCGTCGAGAGCGCGAAGGACCGCTTCGTGGCCTTCGACGGGAACACCTTCGAAGACGTGGAAGACGCGGCGCTCCACCTCCCGCTCGAGCTCGCGCACGGGCTGGGGGTGAACAACAAGTTCACCGACAAGGCCCGCGTGGTGCTGGTGGGCGAGACGAAGAAGGACACCCTGCTGGAGAACGTTGGCGCGCCGTACGTCGTCGAGGGCGAGCTCAACGTGAACGGCGACGAGACCCGGGCCGCGACGCTGACCATCGCCCCCGGCGTGTCGATGTTGTTCAACGACCAGGGGAAGCTGTCGATCGCGTACTACGCACCGGCGAAGCTCGTCGCGAAGGGCACGGCGCAGAAGCCGATCTCCTTCGGCAAGCTGCTCAGCGGCTGGGGCGGCATCGGGCTCTACAACAGGGCCGTGATCGAACTGGAGAACGTCACCCTCGCGGGCACGGGCGACGAGGTCTGGCCAATCGACCTCACCACCGAGGTGACTGGCACCGTGAAGAAGCTCGCGCTCAAGGACACGAAGAAGGGCGTGCACGCCTGCGCCGCGAAGGTGGTCCCCGAGGGCGTCACCGCCGACAAGGGCGTGAAGGCCACCGAGAAGTGCGAGTAGCGGGAGGGCCGCTTCGTCACGCGAGGCGACGGCGGCGGAGCAGCGCCCCGAGCACCGCCGGAATCGCCAACCAGAGCGCCTCGCCGCCGCCGTTGCACCCGCAGCCCCCCGCCAGGCCCGGCTGCGTGCCGGCGTCGACCGTGCCGCCGTCCGCGAGGGGCGCGACGACGTTGATGGTGGCGCAGTGGTGGTAGTAGCAGCCGCCCGGATTGTTGAGCCCGTGGTTCGACATGAACTCCAGCACCTGCAGCGTGCAGTTGGTGCAGGTGACGTTCGACGGCAACGTGACCTGGAAGCTCTGTGAGCCGCTGAACGCGCTGGTGTGGAGCAGTTCCCCGTCGGCCAGCACCGGGAAGGCCGGCGCCGGGTCGATCACCGTGCTCCCGCACGCCGTGGTGCCCGCGGTCACTGGCGGCTCGGCCGGGAGATCCTGCGGCCCGGTGAGCCCCAGCGACACCCGGTAGTGGCCGGGGTGGAAGATCTTCTCGTTGATCTTGATGGTGATGGTCTGCCCGGACTGGAAGGTCGTCACCGCGTTGGTGGCGACCGAGCCGGCCTCTTCCCCGCACGGCGGCACCTTCTGGGGGTCGCCGAGCAGCCCCTGGTTGAGCGCAGCGGGAGGCGACTCGAGCGTGAAGTGCGCGAGCGCGAGGTGGGACACCAACGAGAGAGCGAGGAGCAGAAAGCGCATCCGCCCTGCATAACGGCGAGCCCCGCTCAGTTCAGTTGATCGACTCGACGATCGACCGCGCCGCCGCGACGAGGTCGGGCGCCGCGGTGATGGGCCGGCCGATCACCAGCAGGTCAGACCCCGCGGCGATCGCGGCCGCCGGCGTCTCGGTGCGCGACTGATCGTTCGCCGCCGAACCGGCAGGTCGAATGCCCGGCGTACACAACACGATGCCCGGGCCCACCCGCGCCCGAATCGCCGCGACTTCCCGCGCACTGCACACCAGGCCCGTCGCCCCGGCCCGCACCGCCAGCTCGGCCAACAGCTCGGCCTGGGCATCGGGAAGCCGCGAGACCCCGGTCTCGGAGAGCGCCAGCTCATTCATCGACGTGAGCACGGTCACCGCGAGGATCACCGGCGCCGGGTGCCCCGCCTTCGCCGCGCCCGCAGCGGCGCCCTGGACGGCCGCCTTCACCATCGCCGCCCCGCCCGACGCATGCACCGTCAGGTACGAGACTCCGAGCGCGCCGGCCTTCGCCGCGGCCAGTTCCACGGTGTTGGGAATGTCGTGGAGCTTGAGGTCCAGAAATACGCGGGCCCCGCGCTGGAGGAAGACCTCCACGGCGCGAGGCCCGTGCTCGATGAACAACGAGAGCCCAACCTTCGCGACCCCGACGTACGGTGCGACCTGCTCCCAGGCCGCGAGGCCTTCGGACAGCGGCAGGTCGACCGCCAGTGCGATGCGGTCGCGAGCGGTCAACTCACCCGCCCTTCTTCAACTCGGCGTCGATGATCTTCTCGAACTCAGAGGCCGGCTGCGCGCCCGAGATGAGCTTGCCGTTGATGAAGAACGCCGGGGTGCCGCTGACGCCCACCTCGGCGCCCGCCTTGGTGTCGGACTCGACGATCACCTTCATCTTATTGCCGTCGAGGCACTCGTTGAACTTCGCCTGGTCGAGGCCGATCGCGCCGGCGTGCTTCTTGAGGTCCTCGACGCCGAGCGCGGTGCGGTTGGCGAAGAGCTGCTTGTGCATTTCCCAGAACTTGCCCTGCTCGTTGGCGCACATGGACGCCTCGGCCGCCTTGGGGGCGTTCGGGTGGAAGCTGAGCGGGAAGTGACGGAACACGAGGCGCACCTTGCCGGCGTACTTCTCCATCACCTGGCTGACCGCCTCTTCGGCCTTGCCGCAGAACGGGCACTCGAAGTCGGAGAACTCGACGATGGTGATCTTCGCGCCTTCGGGGCCGCGGGCCGGGCCGGTGGCGGCGACCTGCACCCGGGGCTCCTCCATGAGCATCTGGTAGTTGCCCTTGGTCTTGAGCTCTTCGAAGAGCTTCATCGCGACGTCGCGGCTCTTGTCCTTCTGGAGGAAGCCGACGATCTGCTCCTTCATCGACTCGACCGTCGAGCCGGGGGGCATCTTGGCCTTGTTCTCCTCGAAGACCTTGAGGATGTCGGCGTCGCTCGGGGGCGTGAGGCGCGCGTCGAGCTGCGCCTTGACCCACACGTCATCGGTCTGGCCGACCTTCGCGGCCTCGGCCTTGGCGAGCGCCTCGAGGGCGATCTGCTCGGCAGCCTGCAGGCGCAGCTCGAGCTTCTGCTTCTCCATCTGCTTGAGCTGGGGGCCGATCTTCGCGTCGACGTCCTTCAGCGTGATGGTGACGTCGTTGTACTTCGCGACGGGCATCGCAGGGTTCTCGCCGGCCGTGACGGCGGCGGTCGTGGTCGCCGCGCCGCCGGTGGCGGAGTCCTGGGGACAGCCGGTGAACAGCAGCGCCGCGAGAGCGGCAGCGGCGAGGGTCAGCTTGAGGGGCTTGATCATGGGGAGCCCGCTTAGGCCAGCGTGCACGGCCACGCAACACGGACAAACACACGGACAAACCACTCAGAAAGGGAGGTCTTTGAGGTCGTCGTCCGGGGGCCGCGGGCGCACGCCGGGCTTCTTCCCCTTCGCCGTTTCCTTCTCCAACTCGAAGCGCAGCGTGGAGTCGGCCTCGAAGCGCACCTTGCGGGTGAGCGGGAGGTGACCTTTCGCCTCGAAGCGCACCGCCGTGGTGGTGCCGGGCGCCCGCGAGAGCGTCAGGGGCGTGGTGCCGAGGAGCACGTCCTCCTCGTAGACCTCGGCCCGATCGGGCGACGACTCGAGCGCGAGCTTCACCACGGCAGCGGCCACCAGAGGCTTCACCTCCACCGGGGGCGTCGCGGTCTTCGGCGGCGTCGGCGGCGTGACCCTCGTCGGCACCGGGGCCGTCGTGGCGCCGCCCCGGCCGATCACCTCCAGGGTGAGCCCGAGCACCGCCACCGCGAGGACGAGGCCCCCGATGAGAAACGGCGTGCGGTTGGGTCGCACCAGCGCCAGGTCAGCCGAGGGCTCGGGGTCCGCCAGGACGGTCGCGGCGGGTCGCGCGGCACGCGACACGGGCGGCTCGTTCGCCACGCGGATGGACCGGGGGTCCGAAGGGGTCAGCGCCCGCGTGGGGCTCGCGGCCGGCAACTCGGGCGCGGTGAGCACCTCGAGGCGCGTCTGAGCGGCCGGTGCACGCGGAGCAGGGAGCTTCGGCGCGGGGATCGGCTCGGTCCTCGCGGTCGGCGTGGGGTACGAGGCGACGGCCTCCAGCGCGGCCACCACGGCCTCCATCGACGCGGGCCGCTGCTCGGGCGCCTTCTGCAGCATCTGCATGATGATCCGCTCGAGCGCCAGGGGGACCTGGCCGAAGGGCGACGCGAGCGCGGGCGGCGGCGTGTCGAGCTGACGGCTCATCAACTCCACCGCGGAGTCGCCGGTGAAGGTCGGCTTGCCCATCACCAGCTCGTGGAGGATCAGCCCCAGCGAGTAGATGTCG
>JBBRUE010000206.1:0-9245 GCA_038248085.1 Myxococcales bacterium
CGAGGGCCTGCGCTCCGAGCGCTTCTTCGAGCCGCTGAACAGCGGGTACGAGCAGAAACACAAAGAGCGGATCGACTCGATCCGCTCTGGGAAGACGCCGAAAGAGCCCGGCGAAGACGGGTAGTGGTCAGGCCCCGACTTCGTCGAAGTCACCATCGTCGTCCACGTCGTTGCCGTTGGCGTCCTTCTTCATCGAGCGCCCGCCGACCTCGTATTGCTTGAGCAGCCGCCGGAAGTTCGAGCGATCGACCCCTGCCGCGCGGGCCGCCATCGAGACGTTGTTGGTCGACCTCTCGAGCAGCGCCGAGAGGTAGCGGCGCTCGAAGGCGCGCATCGCGAGCTTCTTCGCCTGGGCGTACGGCAGGTGGGCGAGGCTGAAGACCTCGACGTCGCCGCCGCCCCGCTGGTTGTTGCGGATGTCGGCCGGCAGCTCGTCGAACTCGATCACCTCGCTGCCGCTGAGCACCACCGCGCGCTCGATGGCGTTCTCGAGCTCACGCACGTTGCCCTGCCACCGGTGGGTGGTCAGCGCCTCCATCGCGGCCGGCGAGATGCCGGTGACCTTCTTGCCGACCTTCCCCACGTAGAGCTTGAGGAAGTGCTGGGCGAGGAGCGGGATGTCTTCGGGCCGGTCGCGCAGCGGAGGCAGCAGCACGGTGATCACGTTGAGGCGGTAGAAGAGATCTTCGCGGAACTTGCCCTGATCCTTCGCCTTGGCGAGGTCCACGTTGGTCGCGGCGATCACGCGCACGTCCACCTTCAGGGTGTCGTTGGCGCCGACCCGCTTGACCTCGCCCTCCTGCAGCACGCGCAGCAGCCGCACCTGCGTCGCCGCGGGGATGTCGCCGATCTCGTCGAGGAAGATGGTGCCGCCGTCGGCCGCCTCGAACAGGCCCTTCTTGTTCGTGGTGGCGCCGGTGAAGCTCCCCTTCATGTGACCGAACAGCTCGCTCTCGAGCAGGGTGTCGGTCAGCGCCGAGCAGTTCACCGCCACGAAGGGCTTGTCCTTGCGCGGGCTGCGGTAGTGAATCGCGCGGGCCACCAGCTCCTTGCCGGTGCCGCTCTCGCCCTGAATGAGCACGGTGGCGGTCGAGTAGCTGACCGTCTCGACCAGCTTGAAGACCGAGCGCATCTGGCCCGACTGGCCGACGAGGTCCTCGAACTGGTTGCGCGCCGAGAGCGCCTCCTCGAGCACGCGGGTGCGATCGTGGAGTGACTTCTTCTCGGCCGCGCGGCGCACCGCAAGCGTCAGCACGTCGATGTTCTCGAAGGGCTTGGTCAGGTAGTCGTAGGCCCCGCCCTTGACCGCCTCGACCGCGGTCTCCACCGTGGCGAAGGCGGTCATCATGATCACCTCGACGTCGGGCCGGCTCTGCTTGAAGGCCTTGAGGAGATCCATGCCCGAGAGGTTGGGCATCTTGATGTCGAGGCACGCGACGTCGATCGTCGGGTCCTTCGCCGCTGACAACCCCTCCACGGCGTCGTCGATGGCGACCACCTGGTAGCCCTCACGAGAGAGGATCTCCGAGGCGGCCCTGAGCACGATCTTGTCGTCATCGACGACGAGGACCTTGGCCTTGCGAGTCTGCGGCATGGGAATAGTGGCGTTCATGGGTGGGCTCCCCCGGGTTGCACGGGAATCATCACGGTGAAGGCGCTCCCCTGGTCGACCTTCGAGTCCACGGCGAAATGCCCGCCGTGGTCCTCGACGATTCGATAGGCGATGGACAAGCCCAGCCCGGTGCCTTCCCCGGGCGGCTTGGTGGTGAAGTGCGGTTCGAAGACGCGGGCCATATTCTCGGCAGGAATGCCGCAGCCGGTGTCGGTGACCTTGAAATAGGCGTGGCCCTCGCGCAGGCCCGACTCGACGCGCAGGGTGCCCTCGCCCTCAGGCAGCGCCTGCAACCCGTTGTGCAGCAGGTTGAGCACCACCTGGCCCAGCTGGGAGGGGTCGCCGTAGACGCTGGGCAGGCCCGGCTCCAGGGCGAGGTCGAGCTTCGCCCGGGGGTACTTCTTGATCTGCGCGCGGAAGAGCACCGCTGCGTCTTCGACACATTTCGAGAGGTCGAACGAGCGGCGGTCTTCCACCTTCGAGCGGCGGCTGAACTTCAGCAAGCTCTCGACGATGCGCTTGCACCGCAGGGCGCTCTCTTCGATCAGGTCGAGGGCCTCGAGGTCGCCGGGGGTGCGGCCCGCGTCACGCTTCATCAACTGCGAGAACGCGAGGATGCCGCCCAGCGGGTTGTTGATCTCGTGCGCCACGCCGCCGGCGAGGTTGCCGATGGCGATCATCTTCTCGCTCTCGATCATCCGCTTGGTGAGGGCGCGCTCGTCGGTGACGTCGCGGTAGTGGCACACCGCGATCGGCTCGTCGTCCATCGGGTAGACGTGGGCCACGAAGGTGCGCGGCCCGTGGACGACCTCCAGGCTGCCCGGCGTCTTGAGGGCCGGGCCGACCGGGCACCCGGGGCACGCGGTGTCGCGGTCGAAGAGGTACTCGTGGCACTTCACGCCGGTCTTGATCGCGGTCACCTCGCGGTTCGAGACCTTCGCCGTCGCGCGGTTCGCCCGGCGGATGACGAGATCGTCGGTGCTCACCACCACCAGCGGGTTGTCGATGGTGTCGAACGAGAGTTCCCACTCCCGCTTCGCCCGCGAGAGCATCTGCGTACGCTGCTGCACCCGGAGCTCGAGGTCGGCGTTGAGCTGCCGCAGCTCGGTGTTCTGGTGCTGGGTGAGCTCGTGCAGCCGCTGGTTGTCGGCGACCAGCTCGTGCTGCTCGAAGGCGCTCTTCACCGTCAGCAGCAGCTGGGAGTCGTTCCACGGCTTGCTGATGAAGCGGAAGACCTCCGAGCGGTTGATCGCCTCTTCGATCGCCTGCTGATCGGCCTGGCCGGTCAACATGATGCGCTGGGTGTGCGGGTCGAGTTCCTTGACCCGCGCGAGGAACTCGACGCCGTTCATCCCCGGCATGCGGAAGTCGGAGATGACCACCGCCGGGTGGAAGCGCTCGAAGATCTTCAGCGCCGCTTCGCCGTCACCTGCGGTCTCGATGATCCAGTCACCGCGACGGAGCACGCGCCGGAGCGACCGGAGGATGTTCTCCTCGTCGTCGACCAGGAGAAGTCTCCCCTGGGCGGGCTCTGGCGTGAGCTGGGCGGCCATGTTCTCCACGGGTCAGTCCCTTCAGCAATCCCGTGGCCAACCCATGAGTCGCCGTAACCTCATGATCGATGTGGGTTTCGCAGACCGGGAGCGGGCATCGAGCTGGGTGAAGTGTAACCCATCCCCTGTCCAAGGGGGTCAAGCCGACCCACCCGAAGGCATCACCCCGGGTCGTCAGCTCACCGAAGCGAGGACGCTGGCCTGGAAGAGGCTGATCTTGTTCCGGCCTTCGCGCTTGGCGCGGTACAGGGCCTCGTCGGCGGTCTTCACGAGCTGTTCTGCGGTGTTGACCGAACGCCCCGGGAACCCCGAGACCCCGAAGGAGCCAGTGACCTTGAGGCCGGTCGGCCCCACCTGGAGCCGCTTCATCTCGGCGACGATGCGCTCGGCGACGGTGAGGGCGCCGGCGAGGTGGGTCTTCGGGAGCAGCACGGCAAACTCCTCGCCCCCGTA
Organism: Myxococcales bacterium; assembly: GCA_038248085.1. GTDB lineage: Bacteria > Myxococcota > Myxococcia > Myxococcales > Myxococcaceae > Archangium_A. The sequence continues at coordinate 3,619 of JBBRUE010000206.1, forward strand.
GCGCGCGACGAAGTCGGTCTCGCGGACGGCCGCCTGCATCGCGGCGGCGACCGCGGCCAACACCTGGTCACCGATCTGGTGGCCGAAGTTGTCGTTCACGTTCTTGAAGTGATCGAGGTCGACGAGGATCAACGCGAGCGGATCGTCGTAGCGCTGCGCCCGGCGGAACTCTTCGCGCAGGCGATCCTGGAAGTGGCGGTGGTTGGCGACCTGGGTGAGGCCGTCGGTGACCGCCAGGTCGTGGAGCCGGGCCGCCTCGCGGGTCGCGGTCACCAGGGCGTGGTGGAGGGCCCGGCGCCGCGCCACGCGGGCGAGCACCTCGGCCACGGCGTACGGCTTGACGAGGTAGTCGTCGGCCCCGAGGCGAAAGGCGTCGGCCCGGGCGATCACGTCGTCGGTGAGCGACACGAGGAGCACCGGCGTCTGGCCCCCGTCGGCGCGCAGGTGCTCCAGCACCACCAACCCGCTCTCGCCAGGCAGCTCGACGTCGATGATCGCCACGTCGCACGGCTCGTCCATCAACACCGAGAGGGCCTCGGGCGCGGAGGTCGCGGTGCGCACCACCGCCCCGGCGTCGCGAAGCGCGCGCTGCAGCTCGTCTGCGGTCGACAAGGCGTCATCGACGAGCAGGACTGTCCAGCCATCCCCCATGCTCGAGGGTTCATACGTTCGTCTGGTGCCGGGCGCGCCCTTTTTTTGCCCCGTGTCACCCGGGCCGCCGCTTGGCCTGCTGGCACGGGTGTGGGATATCGGCCGCCCCATGGGCCGACCCAGCTTGAGCGTGTTCTTTCCCGCCTGGAATGAGGAGGAGTACGTCGAGCGCACGGTGAGCCGCGCGAAGGTGGTGCTCGATCGCCTCGCCGACGACTGGGAGATCATCATCGTCAACGACGCCTCGAGCGATCGCACCCGCGAGATCGCCGAGGGCCTGGGCAAGCGAGACCCCCGCGTCCGCTGCGTGTCGCACGAGGTCAACCAGAAGCTCGGCGGCGCGATGAAGACCGGCTTCAGCTCGAGCACCAAAGACATCGTCATCTACTCGGACATGGACCTGCCCTTCGATCTCGATGAGCTCGAGCGCGCGCTCCACCTGATGAACTACCTGGAGGCCGACATGATCTGCGCCTTCCGGTTCGATCGCACCAGCGAGGGGCCCAAGCGCATCCTCTACTCGTTCGTCTACAACCTGCTGATCCGCGAGTTGTTCGACGTGCACATGAAGGACATCAACTTCAGCTTCAAGGTCGTGCACCGCCGCGTGCTGGAATCGATCGACCTCAAGAGCGAGGGCTCGTTCATCGACGCCGAGCTGGTGGTCAAGGCCATCCGCAAGGGGTTCAAGGTCTTCCAGATGGGCGTCGACTACTTCCCCCGCACCCGGGGCGTCTCGACGCTGGCCAGCCCTCAGGTGATCGTGAAGATCCTCCGCGAGCTGGCTGGGCTCTACGGCGACGTGCGCCACCCGAAGGACCCGGTGCGGCCGGTGCGCCTCCCGCCCGAGGTGGCCGCGTTCCCCTCGAAGAAGGCGTCGGGCGCGTCGTGATTCGGCTGGTGATCAACGCCGACGATCTCGGGCTTCACCCGCGCATCGACGAGGGCATCTTCGCGGCGCACACCGACGGGGTGGTCACCAGCGCGACGGTGCTGGCCACCGGGCCGACCGCCGCCGAGGCGATCCGCCGGGCCAACCAGACGAAGCTCGGGCTGGGGCTGCACCTGTGCCTCACCACCCACCTGACGCCCGCCGCGCCGGCGCACCTCGTGCGGTGGCTGGCCCCCGGCGGCCGCTTTCGTCGTGACTGGGCCGAGCTGTCCGCGGCGTGGCTCTCGCGGCTGGTGCCACCCGAAGAGATCATCACCGAGTTCCGGGCCCAGGTGGCCCGCGTACGCGAGCTGGGCGCCGACATCGATCACCTCGACACGCACCAGCACCTGCACCTGTTGCCGGGCATGACCTCGATCGTCGAGGTGCTGGCCGCGGAGCTCGGCGTGCCCATGCGGTGGCCCCGCGAGCGCCCCGACGCCCACTGGTTGGTGCACCCCCGCTCGGCCGTGAAGTCGGGGCTCCTCGCGGCGCTCTCACGAATGAAGCAGCCCCGCGGCGTCAAGCGCGTGCCGGCGCTGGGGGTCTTCGAGTCGGGTCGCCTCACCGAGCGCCGGCTGCTGCGTCTGCTGGGCAAGCTGCGCGAGGGCGACAACGAGATCGTCACCCACCCCGGCCTCGAGCCCGGCGCGGTGCCGCAAGACCCCTCGTGGCGCTACGGCTGGGAACAGGAACTCGCCGCGGTGCTCAGCCCCCGCGTGCGCGACGCGATCGCCCTGCAGGGCATCGAGCTCGTCACCTACCGCCAGCTCACCTGAGCCCTCGTCCCCAGCTCGCCCACTCCACCTCTGGAGCAGGCGACCACGACGGCGCTCAGCCGATCTCAGGCTCGCAGGCGCACAGCGTCGTGTTGCAGATGAACCCGGCGCCGCAGCCACCGCAGTTCGCCGCGCACACGCACGAGCGCTGAGACGGGTTGCACACCATCGGCGCGACACAGGTCCCGCCGCAGGCGTCGCCGTTCGGGTCAGGCGAACCGTCGTTCCAGTACTTGTAGCTGACGGCGACCTGCACGCCCGCGGCGCTGGGAATGCAGTTGCCGAAGAAGACGATGCGGCGCGTGGCGGGGTCGATGTCCCAGCCGTTGGTGCGATCGCGCGGCACGTCGGCGGTATTGCAGGTGCCACGGGTGGTGGCGACGGCGACCTTGATCGTCGCCGAGATGGGCGGCCGCTGGAGCTGCGTGCCGGTGCCACCGATCACCGCGTTGAGGATCGCGTCGATCGTCGCCGCCTGCTGGGCCGTCTGCTGCGCGGTGGGGTTGAGCGGGTTGAACACCTGGATGTTGCCGATCACCCCGCCGGTGGCGCGGATGAGCGAGTGGTACTTGCCGGGGTTGGTCTCCGCGATGTCGCCGCAGCTCCCGCCCTCGGGGCAGATGATGCCGTGCGCCACCACCCGCGTGGGGATGTGCTGCATCAGGTACGTCTGCATCGCCGCGGCCGTCGTGCCCGACTGCTCGCTGGTGTCGGTGAGGAAGATGAGGTGGCCCTGCGCCGTGGCGCGGAAGGGTCCCGCCATTTGGGCGCCGGTGCGGTTGATGAACGACTGCACGCCCGCGAAGCCCTGCTCGCTCGACGAGCCGTTGGTGCCGAAGGTCGCGCCACCCGAGAACCAGCTCTGCATGGTGGGCAGGCTCGTCGTCCAGTCGCGCAGCGAGCCGTTGTAGGCGCCCGGGTACCAGCCGGTGGTGACGCCCGCCGCGCGCCAGTCGAGCCCTGCGTTCACCAGCTTCGCCCCGAAGAGCGCGCCGGCGTTGCCGACCGCCGTCTGGCTCGACTGCATCGAGCCGCTGTCGTCGACCACCCACAAGAAGTCGACCTGCTGGTTCACGCTGGCCGCGAAGACCTCGCACTGGGTGTTGGCGTAGTCGCCGAACTGGGCCAGCGAGGTGCCGCCCGCGGCGTCGTCGACGCGGAAGAGCGCCTGGCCGGTGTAGAGGTTCGCGGGGATGATCGCGATCACCACCACGCCGCGCGTCGCGGTGCGGCGCACGTACTCGGCGACGATCTTGAACGGGCCGTTCACGCCCGCCACGCCGGCGAGCAACCCGGTGGCGTTCATGCCGAGGTAGTTCTTGGCGATGTCGTTGAGGCGCGTCTTGAGATCGGTGGTGCCGCTCACGTCGTAGATCGCGCGCACCGAGCCGCTGAAGGTGTCCCAGGTGGTGAAGGTCTGGGTCAGCGCGCCTGAGGTGCCGGTGATCTTCGCGCGCCCGTCGGCCTCTTCCGCCGTGCCGTCGGCGCCTGCGGGCACCTTCGAGAGGGCGAGCCCGGCGATCTTCAGCGACGGGTCGAAGAACACGTAGCCCGCTTCACCCGCCGGCCCGGACACCGCCGACACCTCGGCGAACTCGGGCACCAGGGCGAGCTGCACGTCGCTCACCCCGCTCGAGTGGAAGGTGACGGGGCGGAGGTTCTGGGTGGCGCACGCCTGCTGCGCGACGCCGGTGCCATCGGCCGGGTTGTTCGGGTTCAGCTCGCCCATGTCGACGCGGCCGTTGAGGTTGGTGTCTTCGGCGCCGTCCTGGATGCCGTCACCGTCGGTGTCGGCGTTGCAGGCGTTGGTCTTGGTGCTGCTGTCGGCGTCGTAGGTGCCCACGGTGTACGTGCAGCCCGTCGGGTCGGCGCCCACCGGCTGGAGACCGCCCTCGACCCCGTCCGGCAAGCCGTCGCCGTCGGTGTCGCGCTTCGTCCCGTCGGTCACGCAGCCGGCGGCCATCGCCAGCTCCTCGCCATCCGAAAAGCCGTCGCAGTCGGTGTCCTTGCGCACGGGGTCGGTCTCGGTGGGCTGGCGGCGCCCGTCGTGGTTCGCGTCTTCGACGCCGTCCTTCACCGCGTCGCCGTCGCTGTCGGCGAGGGTCGGGTTGGTCTTGGAGTTGGGGTCCGCGTCGGGGGTGAAGGTGCACGTCGCGGCGACCGAGACGAGCTTGCCGACCTCGACGCCGTCGGGGATGCCGTCGCCGTCCGTATCGGCGTTGCAGGGGTCGGTCTTCAGGCCGTTGTAGTCGGTGCCGTATTCTTCGGCGTCCGACAGACCGTCGCAGTCGGTGTCCTTCGCGAGGTTCGCCGCGCCGCCGTTGGGGTCGCAGCCCACCACCACCATGCCCCCACCGGCGCCGCCGCCCGACGTGTTCCCGCCGCCGCTCCCGCCACCCCCTCCTCCGCCGTTGCCCGGCCCGCTCCCGGTGCCGATGGTGGCGCGACATTCGCCCATCACGCACACCTGGCCGCTGGTGCAGTCGGTGAAGTCCTTGCACTTCGTGGCCGTGGTGCACGAGCACGCAGAAACCAACGCGCTCGCAAGCGCTACCCAGAACAATCGCATCATGACCCGTGACCTCCGAAGCGGCGAATCGGCAACGCCCGCAGGCGAGGCCCCCATTTGCCGAGCAGAGACTAGCGGCACTCCGCGACAAAAAGAACATGGGGCGTGGTGCTGCCCGCCGAGAGCGCGAGCGTCTGCTTCACCACGAAGCCCGCACGCTCGAGCAACTGCTGGGTCGTCTCACGTTTCGAGAAACCCAGGCCGCCGCTGCCCTTGGTGCGACCGAGCAGTCGCACCATCACCTGCTCCTGCACCAGCGCCTTGCGGGTCCGCCAACCGCCATCGTCCTCGGCTTCCTTCAGCAGCAGCCGCCCGCCCCGCTTGAGGAGCTGGTGGCAGGAGGCGAGGAAGTCGGGCCAGTCGCTCTTGGGCAGGAGGTACAGCACGTCGGCGACGGTGAGGGTGTCGAAGGTGCCCGGCTCGAGGGAGGCCAGGCGCTCGACGGTCATCACGTCGAAGCGGGTGTTGGCCAGCTTGCCGACCGAGCGACGGGCCCAGTCGATCTTCTTGGGGTCGGGATCGATGCCGACCACGAAGCGATCGGGGAAGCCGAGGGCGAGCATCGCGCACAGCACGCCGTGACCGCAGCCGACGTCGAGAAGGCGGGTGCCCTCGCGAAGCTCGAGGAGGTCCGCGCGAAGCTCCCCGCCAACGCGAACACCTGGCCGTTGCTGGTGGCCGACGCCTCCGATGGCGC
>JBBRUE010000207.1:0-9243 GCA_038248085.1 Myxococcales bacterium
CCAACGGCCAGTCGACCCCGCCATCGAGCTCGCGGACCCGCAGCACGAAGTCGCGGCCGCCGGTGACGTCGATGGCCCACGCGAGGCGCTGCTCGTCGTCGCTGACGTCGAAGTCGAGCAGGCTCACGTACGACGCGTCGGGCGCCACGGTGTTGAGGTCGAGCACCATCGCCTCGGGCCCGCCATCGAGGGGCCGGCGCATCAACTGCGGATACTGCTGCGAGAGCTCGGAGCGCTCGAAGTAGTCGAAGTGACCGCGGCGCACGCCGAGGCTGTCGATGCGGGGTGGCCGTCGCGCGGTGAGCTCCCTGGCCAGCGCGTCGCGCAGCGGCCCGAGCGGGGCGAGCTGGGCCTCGGTGTACGCGTTCTCCGCGCGGAGCAGCGCCTCGACCTCTGGGCCCTTCTCCTTCATCCACGCGTAGTCGTCGACGCGCGTCTCCCCGTGGAGCGTCATCGACACCGGCGCCCGGCGCGCGATCGGCGGCTGGTGCCCGGCATCGGGAACGCCGGCGTCGGCCACGCTCGCGACCTTCGGGCAGGCACTCGACGTCACCGCGAAGACGGCACAGCAGAGCAATCGCATGGCGCGCCGGATTACTGCGATTCGACCACGAGGGTGACGTCGATTCGGTGCTGCTCGGCGTCGACCTCGGTCAGGGGCAGCACCTCGACCCGCTGCCCACGCCGGGCGAAGAACTCCCGCACCCGGGAAATGTCCTCGAGGAGCGCGGTCCGCGAGAAGACCTGCTTCGTGCGCACCTTCATCACCCGCGTCAGCAGCTCCTTCTCGAAGGGGCCGCCGAGCTTCGTCACGTGGAGGCCGCTGATGGTGTGCACGGCGCCCTCGTCGATGATGAAGGTGACGCGCACCGCGCCGCTCGCGTCGGCGGTGACCGGCTCGCGCTCGATGCGCATGGCGACGAAGCCACGATCGAAGAAGTACGACGAGATCAGCAGGTCAGCCCGCTCGAGTTCCTCTTCGACCAGCGGCTGCCCGAGCGTCAACTTCGACGCCTCGAGGAGCTCGACCTCGCCCGCCTTCTTCTGGCCGCGGAACTCGATCCGGCTCAGGCGCCACAACGGCCCCTCTTCGATCTGGATACGCACGCGCACGTCATCGGACGAGCCCGAAGGTTCGGTCGCCACCGTGACCTGGCAGCCGCGGTAGCCACGCGACAGGTACGCTTCGCGCACGGAATCGGCGAGCTGCCGCACCCGGTACGGGTCGTACGGACTGCCCATCTCGATCGGCAGCTCGGCGAGCAACTGGGCGGGGTCGAGGAGCACCGCGCCCGCGAAGACGATGTCGGTCACGAACGGTCGATCCCGGAGTGCGTAGAACAGCACCACGCTCGCGCCGCCCCGCGCGGGAAGCCCGAAGGCCGAGGCGTCAGCGAAGATCCCCAGCTGCAGGAGGCGCTCGAGGTCGGTCCGCAGCCGGCTCGCGGTGTAGCGATCCCCCGCGCGGAGCAGCCCGACCCGCTCGAGGCTCTGTCGCGAGGCCACGCTGCCGCCCACCACGCACACCCGCTCCACCGGCTTACCCTCGAACCCGGGGGCCGCCGCAGAATCACCGCCTGGCGCGATGGTGGCGGGACAGCGATCGTCGGCGACCTCGGGTCTCGCCGCGCTCACCACGGTCACCGCCGCCGGGCCCGCGCAGCCCACGCCGAAGAGGAGGGTCAGCCAGAGCATCGTCCTCATCGGAGCTCGAGGTACGCCTGGGCCCGCAGCCCCGCGAGGAGTTGGACTCGCAGCTTCTCCATCGCGGACTCAAAGGCCGGACCATCGCCCAGGCTCTTGTGGTCGACCTTCCCCGCCGCACGAACCACCAGCCACTTCTGCTGGAGAAGCTGGCGGCGGATCTCCCGCTCGTACTCCGCCGGTGCGTAGCCGGACCTGGCGACCTCGGCCGCGAGCTGCGCGCGATCCAGCTTCCCTGAGGCAGCGACCATCGCGAAGCCCGACTCCACCTCGGCGGCGGTCACCTCGACCCGGAGCTGGGCGGCGTCCTTCTCGATCAACGTGTCGTCGATGAGCCGCTGGAGCTGGGCAGCGAGTTCCTTGCGCCGCACCGCCTCGGGAAGTTTCGAGTCGAGATGCCGGGCGCGGTCGGCCACGTCGGACCGGAAGAGCACCACGTCGTCGACGATCGCCGCGACGCCATCGAGGGGAACCGGGGCCGGCTCGGCCGCCTGCGTCACGGCCGCGAGGGAGAAAGCCACCAGGGAGACGACCCAAACGCCAGGCACCGGCATCGAGGCAGCGTACACGCTTCGTCCCACGCGGTTTGACAGCGAAGCGCTCCAGCGAACGGGGTGGCTGCACCGGCATCGAGCGCTGCCTGCAGGTCACCCCCTGCGGCTGCCAGTAGAACTCCCCGCGCCTACTTCCGCTTCGCCGAGAACTTGAACCAGAACCGGCACGTGCACGCGTCAGGCTGCCGCGCCTCGTAGTTGATCGACATCGCGCCGGTGAACGAGCTCGCATCGACCGTCGTCGCGTCGAGGTGAAAGGCGACGGTGTCCACCAGGCACTCCTGTCCGCGCAGCACCGTGGAATAGTTCGACAAGCTGCCGTCCATCGTCAGCTCCTCGACGCTGTAGCGGTAGGTGCCGATCAGCCGCAGCTCCGGCTGGGTGAGCGCGAAGTTGGTGAGGTTCCCCTCGGTGCGCAGCGTGCCCCCCGGCGGCACCGCCCCGGCCGTCGCCGCCAGGCCGCAGTCATCACGGAGGATCTCCCCCAGCGTGAAGTCGTACGCCCCGTCGTCGAGGGTGTGCACGCGGCACCCGGACATCATCAGCAGCAGCAGCAGGCTCGCGAACCAGAAGTTCCTCACGCCGGCGGCACCATACCTGCGCCCGGAAGAATTGCAGCCGCACGACGCGGCGCGTAAGAGACTGGGCGCCCATGGCTCCCCAGTACAAAAACCCGACCCCGACGGTGGACTGCATCGTCGAGCTCCCGGGTGACCGCATCGTCCTGATCAAGCGGAACAACGAGCCCATCGGCTGGGCGCTCCCCGGGGGCTTCGTGGACGAGGGCGAGCCGCTCCACGCCGCGTGCGTGCGCGAGGTGCGCGAAGAGACGAACCTCGACGTCGATCTCACCGAGCAGTTCTTCACCTACTCCGACCCGGCGCGCGACCCGCGCAAGCACACCATCTCCACGGTGTTCATCGGCTGGGCCGAGGGCGACCCCAAGGGCAGCGACGACGCGGCCGACGCGAAGGGCTTTCCCGTCGACGCCATTCCGATGGACGAACTGGTGTTCGACCACGCCACCATCATCTCCGACTACCTGACGTACAAGCGCACCGGGAAGCGGCGGAAGATCTGACTCCCGTGACTACGCCGAACTCGAGACGTGCAGCATCGTTGAAACGCCTGGCCGAGGAGTCGTTCGACCTCGTCGTCGTGGGCGGTGGCATCACCGGGGCCGGTATCGCGCGCGACGCGGCGCTGCGGGGGCTCAAGGTCGCGCTGGTCGAGAAGCTCGACTTCGGTGCGGGCACGTCCTCGAAGTCGAGCAAGCTCATTCACGGCGGGCTCCGCTACCTCGAGCAGGCGGAGCTCGGCCTGGTGTTCGAGTCGGTCAACGAGCGGAAGCGGCTGATGAAGCTCGCGCGCCACCTGGTGCGGCCGCTCCCCTTCCTGGTAACCAACTACAAGGGTGATCGGCGCTGGCTGGCCACGCTCGCGGTCGGCCTGTGGATCTACGACGCGCTGTGCCTCTTCGGCAGCTACAAGAACCACGTCACCTACGGCCCGAAGAAGACCCTCAAGCTCGAGCCGCTGCTCAAGCAGGCCGGGCTCAACGGCGGCATCCTCTATTACGACTGCATGACTGACGACGCGCGGCTCACGCTGGAGTGCGTGCTCGACGCGGTGTCGCTGGGCGCGGCCGTGGTGAACCACGCGCGCGCGGGCAAGCTGCTGCGCGACGCCGCGGGGAAGATCGGCGGCGTGGTGGTGCACGACGGCGAGACGGGCGCGACGATCGAGGTGAAGGCGAAGGTGGTGATCAACGCCACCGGGCCGTGGAGCGACGAGGTGCGGGCGCTGGCCGGTGAAGCGCGCATCCTCAAGCCGACCAAGGGCATTCACCTGGTGATCGACTCGAAGCGGCTCCCGGTGACGCACGCGATGATGATGATCGCGCCGCGGGACAAGCGGGCGGTGTTCGGCATTCCCTGGGGCCTCGGCCGCACGGTCATCGGCACCACCGACACCTTCTTCGACGGCTCACCCGACAAGGTCGAGCCCACGAAGGAAGACGTCGACTACCTGCTCGAGGTGGCCAACTCGTACTTCCCCACCGCGGAGCTGGTGCCCGACGACGTGCTCGCGACCTGGTCGGGGCTGCGGCCGCTGCTGGCGCCCGAAGACGCGAGCGAAGGGGCGTCGGCGGTGTCGCGCGAACACATGATCTACGACTCGCCCGGCTTCGTGACGATCGCCGGCGGCAAGCTGACGACCTTCCGGCGCATGGCGGCCGAGGTGGTGGATCGCGCGACCGCGCAGCTCGGGGTGAGCACGAAGTCGACGACCGCGAACCGTCCCCTGCCCGGCGCCGAGGGGCTCACCGAGAGCGACGCGGCGCTGGAGCACCTGGTGACGACGCTGGCGATGCCCGGGCTTCCCGACGGTGCGCCCGAATACCTCGCCGGTGAGTACGGCACGCGGGCGCCCAGGCTGCTGGAGCGCACCAGGGCCGACGCGTCGGCGCTCGAGCGCCTCGACCCGGAGCTGCCGTCGATCTTCGCGCAGGTCGACGAAGCGGTGGAGTTCGAGATGGCGCGCACGCTCGACGACGTCATCTCGCGGCGCATTCCGCTCGTGCTGCGCGCCCGCGATCAAGGCCTGGGCATCGCCGAGAAGGTCGCCCAGCGGCTGGCGAAGAAGCTCGACTGGACGCCCGAGCGCACCGCCGAAGAGCTCACGAAGTACCGCGCCGTCGTCGCCTCGACCCGCACGTTCCGGGCGTCCGCCACCGGAGCCTGACCGTCTCCCCGTCTCGCGCCAACATCGGCTTCTCCCCAGGACGAACCCCCATGCTTTCACGGTCCACGATCTTTTCTCTGACGCTCGCGCTCGCGGCCTGCGCGTCTCCCGAAGTTGCCCTCGAGAAGGCCACGTTCGCCGAGGCGCTCCAGGTGGACCTCGCCGCCTCGATGAAGCTCCCCTCGGGCATGTACATTCGCGAGCTCACCGTCGGCACCGGCGCCGCCGCGAAGACGGGGCAGCCGGTCACCATGCGCTACACGGGCTGGCTGGCCAACGGCACCCAGTTCGACTCGAACCAGGCGCGCGGCTTCCAGTTCAACCTCGGGGCCGGCGACGTCATCTCGGGCTGGGATCTCGGCGTGCCCGGCGTGCAGGTCGGCGGCACCCGTCAGCTCATCATTCCGCCCTCGCTCGGCTACGGCGCGGGCGGCACGGGCCCCATCCCCGGCAACGCCATTCTGGTGTTCAACGTGACGATGATGAGCACGCCGTAACATCAGCGCAGGCGGTACTCGGTCAGGCGCCGGGCGCCCCGCGACTCCAGCCTCCCCTTCTTCACGCCAGCGGCGAGGTCACGGCTCGCGGTCGCCGTCGACAGCCTGGGGTGCAGGCGCAGGTAATCGGCCCGGCTGAACCAACGCTGCCCGAAGTGCGCGCGCCCACGAGCGAGCCGGGATTCCGCCGTCTCCGGCGCGGCTCGGACCTCTTCCCCGAACTCCGTGAGCGCGTCGGCGAGCGCGGTCAGCGTGAACTCGAGGAAACGGGTGCAGTGTCCATCGACGTCGGCGCGACGCAGCGTCTGGTAGTAGCGCGCCTGTCGCTTCCGGATGATCGACTCCACGGGGACGAAACGCAGCAGCGGGCTGTGGGCGCGGTGAATCACCTGCTGCCACAGCCGCGCGAGCCGGCCATTCCCGTCAAGAAATGGATGAATGAAGAGCAGCTCGTAGTGCACCACGCAGCCCGCGATGAGCAGGGGAAGCTCCTCGCGCGCCAGCCAACGAAGCAACTCGTCGACCTGATGCGAGACGAGGTGCGCCGCAGCCGCGAGGTGCGTGCGCTTCGTTCCGCGAGAGATGCCGACGCCCGAGGTCCTGAAACGACCCGCGTCGGGCAGCAGCCCCTTCATCAACACGCCGTGAGCCCTGAGCAGGCTGGCCCGCCGGGAGGGCTTCCAGCGTTCGAGCGCCTCGTACGCCGCGTTGACGTTGAGGATCTCGCGCACGTCGCGCTCGTGGCCCACCACGCGCTGGCCTTCGAGGACCGCCGTCACCTGGTCCAGCGTCAGCGGGTTGCCTTCGATGGCGGTGCTCGCATGTACGCTGCGGACCTGGTTGCGCTTGCGGAGCAGGGGCTGCGGCTGGCTGATCGCGAGCCCCTCGAGCCGCCCGAGCGAATGGTCGATGCGGCCGAGGGCGGCGAAGACGCGCGGGGTGAGGTGAAAGGGAGGCGGCACCGAGTGATAGTATCAACTGATACCATCACTGGGTCGTTCACTCACCCCGGCCGACTACAGGCCGCAGCCGTACTCGGTCGTCAGCTTGTAGACCGAGCCGCGCGGCGGCGTGCAGACCGCCGTCTCGATGCAGAACTGTCGCGAGCCGGTGACCCCGTCCTTGCAGAACGACTTCACCTCGCCGATCGCCGCCGTGCCGTTCGGGCACTGCGCCGCGCCCGACTTCGCGTCGCAGCGGCAGGCCTTCAAGAGCCCGCCGTCCTGCTGGCGGAGCAACGGGTCGGGCTCGCAAATGCCCGCATCGCTCACCCCACCATCGGGCAACACGCTGCAGTCGGCGTTCGACTGGCAGTACGCATCGGCCGACGGGTTCGGCTGCGGCCGCACGTACTGCACCGAGTAGTTGGTCGGGCAGGCGATCTGCGTGCGCGGCGTCGGGCCGTAGCGCAGCATCACCGTGCCCACGTCGTTCACCGTCGGCCACATGCAGACGTTGATGCCCGTGCTCATGCCCCGATCACCGGCGTACTGGCAGCTCGGCTTGAGCGGGCTGCAGTTCGGGCTCGAACCACCGTCCCGGCAGCGCGCCCACGCCGGCATGGTCAACGACGCGCACTCCTGATCGGCCGCCGCCTGCGTCATCGAGTCAGTGCCCATGTTGAACGGCGTGGCCGCGGCGCACCCGGTGCAGAACGGAGGAATCGGCGCCTTGTAGCAACCGGCCGGGTCCTGGGCCGAGGTCGGGGGGCACGGGTCGGCGATGCCGTCAAAGTCCTTGTCGTCGCCGCAGCAGTACTCACCCTGCGAGCACGCGATGCCGGCGCCGCCTTGCTCCTTGCAGGTCTCGAGGCGGCAGAAGTTCAGCCCGGCGTCGGCCGAGCACGAGAACGGAGGGCGGCAGTCCTTGAAGGCGTTGCCCGAGACCGGGTCGCTGCCGGTGCGGCAGTCGAGGCGGCAGACGAACGCGCCGCGGTCGCAGTAGCCGAGGTACGGCTGGCCGGCGTCCAGCTCCGGGCACTCCGCGGTGTCCATGCACGCGCCGTTCGCGCGGCAGCGCTTCGCCGACTGGGTGCCATCGGTCAGGTCTTCGCTGTCGCACTTGAGGTTCGTGCCGCCGAACGGGTTGTTCCCCGAAAACTGGCAGTCGGTGTTGTCGGCGCAGGGCGGCTTGCAGCGGCCCGAGCCGTAGTAGATCGACTCCGGCGCGAGGTTGGCCGTATCGACCCAGCAGGTGTTGCCCGGGGGACAGCCCGGGGCGACGGTGTCCTTGATGTTGAAGTCCCAGCGGCAGCGGGGCACGCACACGCCACCGCACGCGTTCGCGCCGGCGTCCGGCCGGTTGACGCTGCACACCGCGCCCGACGGGCAGTCCTTGTCGATGTTGCAGCCGACCTGCTCGCAGCTGTTCGACTGCGGGCGGCAGAAGCCGGTGCCGTCGTCGATGGTGCCGCACGCGCACTGACCGACGCGCTGGTACAGGCAGTACTTCTTGCCCGTCATGTCGTTCGGCAGCGCCTTGCAACGGCCCGCGCCGATGCCGTCCGGAGGCCCGAAGATGATGCCGTCGGAGCCGCACTGCACGTCGCTGGTGCACTCCTCGCAGGGCCCCTTGCGGAGCCGGCAGGCGCCCGGGCCGACAGTCCCGCCATCACCCTGGCTGGTGTCACAGGTGCACTGCGTGCCGTAGCGGTAGCAGCGATCTTCCGGGATGAGCGACTGGCACTGGTAGTCGAGGGTGCAGGTCTGGCCCATCACGCAGGTGCCGTCGACCTGGTTGCAGATCTTCCCCGACGGGCACTCGAAGTCGCTCTTGCACGGCGGGGGGCCGGCATCGACGCCGCCGTCGTCGAGCGGGTTCTGCACCATCACGCACGCGCCGGCGTTGCAGGTCTGGTCGCTGCCGCAGGCCGAGCAGGCTGCGCCGGTGACGCCGCACTGGGCGTCGGTCGTCGCGGTGACGCACTCGTTCTTGTCGGTACAGCAGCCGGTGCAGGTGTCGGCCGCGCACTTCTTCTGGCAGCCGGGCATCAAGGCCACCACGAGGCCCATCAGGGCACCGAGGAAGGCGAAGCGGAGGTGTTTTGAAATCATGTGTCGGGTCCCTGGGGGTTCGGCCTGAAGCGCTGCGTCCTAGCCGAAATCGGGGCCACACGACACCCGGCTTCAGGGGCCGAGGCCGATCCAGACTTCGCCGTCCTCGGCGTATTCCTTCTTCCAGATCGGCACGTCTTCCTTGAGCCGGTCGATGACGTACTCGCAGCCGCGGAAGGCCTCCTTGCGGTGCGGCGCCGAGACCGCGATCACCACCGCCAGCTCGCCCGGCAGCAGCGTGCCCACCCGGTGCACCACCGCGACCTCGGTGCCTGGCCACTTCACCCGGGCCTCCTCGCCGATCTCCGCGAGCTTCTTCTCGGCCATCGGCGCGTACGCCTCGTACTCGAGCCGGGTGACGCGCTTGCCCTTCGAGTGATCGCGCACCACGCCGGTGAACGTCACCAGCCCGCCCTGGCTGACCCGGGTGACGGCGTCGACCACCTCCTGCAACGAGAGCGGCGCGTCCTGCACGCGGAACAACGAAGTCCCGCCGGCGACGGGCGGAATGAGCGCGACCTCCACCCCGTCGTGGAGCGGCTGCGTCGGCTCGGCGAACTCCTGGTCGACCGCGATGCGCAGGTGCGGGAGCAGCGCGGTGAGCGCGGGGAACTTCTCGCTGAGCGCCGCGGTGAGCTGGGCGACGGTCGCACCCGCGGGCAGCTCCAGCTCGAGCGCGGTGGTCTTCAC
>JBBRUE010000208.1:0-9237 GCA_038248085.1 Myxococcales bacterium
CCCCGACGCGGACGGGCGTAGGCGTCATCGACTCCGGGGCTCCACCAGGAGACCTGTTTCAGACACCACGTCGCTGACGGCAAACCACATGCGGCGCGCGTAACGCCGTGCGCCCGGTCAGGCAAGCGCTCGCCCCGAGAGGGGTCCCTTGCCTCCTTGACGACATATCAAGTCAATGAGACTCTATTCTCATGTCGACACGACTTGAACGGGCGAGCGGAGCGCTGTGGGGGCAGGCGGTGGGCGACGCGCTGGGCACGACGGTGGAGTTCCACGACGAGTTGGGGATCGCGACGCGGGCGCCGAGCGACTGGCCCACGGAGCTGATCGGCCAGGGACCCTTCGCGCTGATCCCCGGCCAGGTGACCGACGACACCGAGCTTGCCCTGGCCCTGGCCCGGTCGCTCATCCGCTCCTCCGGGTATGAGGCGGATGACGCGGCGGCGTCCTACGTCCGGTGGCGCCGCTCGGACCCCTTCGACGTGGGCGGGGCGACGAACCAGGCCTTTGGCGGCAAGGGAGCCCCGGGGCCCGGGCTCGCGGCGGTGCTGCGCGGGCGCGCGAGCCAGACGACCCAGGCCAACGGGTCGCTCATGCGCTCCAGCCCGCTGGGCGTGTTCGGCGCGGGGCTCGAGCGGAACGCGCTGGCCAAGCTGGCGGCGGCCGACAGCACGCTGAGCCACCCCGACCCCGTCTGCCAGGCGGCCTGCGCGGTCTTCGTCACCACCATCGCCGATGCGATCGAGCACGGACTGCCTGGGGCGGAGCTCCATGCGCGCGCGCTGGCCTTCACGCAGGGCTCGCCAGTGGAGGA
Organism: Myxococcales bacterium; assembly: GCA_038248085.1. Lineage (GTDB taxonomy): Bacteria > Myxococcota > Myxococcia > Myxococcales > Myxococcaceae > Archangium_A. The sequence goes on from JBBRUE010000208.1 coordinate 815, forward strand.
CACGCTGAGAGCGGCAGGCGAGGCGCTCCCCGTGTCGGACGGCGAGAACATGGGCTGGGTGCGCATCGCGCTGCAGCACGCGTTCTTCCACCTCGCGCACTCGACCGACTTCGAGGCGGCCCTCGTGCAGACAGTGGTGAAGGGCGGCGACACCGACACCAATGCGGCCATCACAGGCGCCCTGCTCGGCGCGGCCCTGGGCGAGGCGGCCATTCCGCGGCGGTGGCGCGAGGCGGTGCGCGACTGCCTCCCGCGGCGGCCGGTGGAGTACCGCTGCGCCGACTTGACCGAACTCGCGAGCGCGCTCCTCGCCGCGCCGAAGTAGTGCGGGCCCGGTGGTTCCCCGCCTGCCGAGCGACGCGGGTTCGTCGACGAGACTGCGCCGTGCGGGAGCCGAGGCCGGTGGGGCACGTCGGCGGCCCATCGCCATCCAACCCGCACGGGGACGCGAGCAACGCGGCGGGCCACCTGCTGACACGCCCCACCTTCGCGGCCATCACCATCGCGCGGGACCACGCCGGGGGCAGCGCCTCGTGCCCCTCTCTGTCACCGCGCGCGACGCCGCAGCATTGCGGCCTGCCACCTGCGGACACGCCCTTCCACGGCCCATGGAGAGTGCGGAACGGCTCAGCGCGCGCGGTTCCGGGCGCGGCCCACCCGCAGCGCGACGATCGCGAGCAGGAGCAACGCCGGAGCACCTTCGAACTGTCCGCACGCACAGCCGCCGCCGTAGAGGCCCGGGGCGTCGCCCGCGTTGGGGACTCCCGCATCGAAGACGCCCACGTCCGTGGGGCCCGCATCGAACCCGGCGTCCGACGGCCCTGCGTCGCGTTCCCCGGCGTCGGGGCCACCCGCCTCGGATCCACCCGCGTCGGATCCACCCGCGTCGGACGCGATTCCACCATCGGAGGACGAGCCCGCGTCGAGCCCCTCGCCGACCTGCACGCTCAAGCGCGCCGACAACAACAGGTCGCTCGAGGACGCCGTCACGTTGTGCACCTCGATCGCCAGCACGTTGTCGTCCGTGTCGCGAAGGATCGCCGCTGCCGGCGGAGCGAGCGTGAAGCGCTGCACGAGCCCTGCTTCGCGGGACGCGCTGGCGAGCGTCGCCGGGGTCTGCGCTGCGGGCACGTTCTGCCGCAGCACCTCGACGCCGTTGAGCGAGGCGACGAAGCCGTCGTCGTAGTCGAGGTCGAGGGTCAACTCGCGGAGCAGCGCCCGCTCGGCCGGCAGGCTGAAGTGGAGCCGGCCGTAGAGGGTAGTCGTCGGGGCCACGTTCGTCGCCAGGCCGGGCTCGCCGTAGCCGATGGGCAGCGTGCCAACGCGCCAGGCCGAGTCATCGAAGCCCGACTCGCGCCACCCGGGTGAGACGCCAGCGTCGGCGGCAGCGTACCGGATGGCGGCGTTCGTGAGCGGGAGCCACCTCGGGACCTCGTACATCACGCGCGTCGCCGAGAGGTTCCCGCCACCCGACCGGTCGCCGACCCCGACGCCGCGCAGTTCGTAGCGGCCGGGCCGATGGGCCGCGGTCGTCAGCCGCACCGTGCGCGCATCGCTCATCAACTGCGCCGACAGCACCGCGACGGGCGGGACGATCTCCCAGGCCGACGCGCGCTCCGCACCACCGGCTCCGGTTCCCGCGAACACCGGCTCGTCGAAGGACACGTCGACTTGCACGTCAGACCGCGCTCTCACGCCGAGGATCCGGGGCGCCGTGATGTCGAGCCCCTTCTCCAGGCGAAAGAGGTCCACCGCGGTGCCGTCCTGCTGGAGGAAGTACCCGTGCAGGGTGTTCCCCGAGACGTCGACCACGCTCGCTCCGATCACGTTGCCGGCCTGGAAGGCCATCAACGGGTGGCTCGGGTTCGCCAGCGGGCCGGTCTGCCCGGCGGTGCCACTGACGACGTACAGCGTCCCCGCCCCGGGGATGTTCTTCACGTAGTGCGAGCGATCGTTCTGCACGATGGCGTTGCTGCGGAGCAGGTAGGTGCGCTCGTAGACGTGGGAGTGACCTGAGAAGACGACGTCGACGCCCGCGGCCTCGAGCACGGGAAGAATCCCGTCGCGAACTCCGGGATCGTCGAGGTGAGACCCGCCCGAATACGGCGGCACGTGGAAGAAGACGACCTTCCACTTCGCGCTCGTGGCGGCGAGATCCGCCGCGGCCCATTGCAGCTGCGCCGAGCCCGCCGCGTGACCACTGACGTGCGTGTCGAGGCAGACGAAGTGCGCGTCGCCGTAATCGAACGAGTAGTACAGCTCAGTGCCCGCGGGGTTGTTCGTCGGGAGATGGAACGCGTCGAGGTACGGGCCTCCCAGCGGGTCGAGGCCGACGTCGTGGTTGCCGATGGTCGGCCACACCACCATGCGACGCAGGAGCGCTGCGTAGGGCTCGAAGTAGCGGGCGTCGTAGAGCGCCGGTTCGCCGAGGTAATAGACGATGTCTCCGAGAATGAGCGAGAGCGTCGCGTCGCCGGCCTCCGCGGAGAGCTGGTCGGCGAGGCGCAACTGTTCGTTGGTGCCGACGCCCGAGTCACCCCACGCGAAGAGACGGAACGACTCGGGGCTGCCGGGGGGCGGGTAGGTACGGAACCGGAAGCTGTCGCCGCCGGCAACGGTCACGCCGTCCACGCTCACCTCGTAGGCGTAGCGCGTCGACGGGGTGAGACCGGAGAGCCGGACGGCGTGCACGCTTTCGGGCACCAACTCGGTCACCTGTCCCGAGAGCGGTCCGGGGCTCGCGCCGAAACGAACCGCCCCGATGCTCGGGAGATCGGTGTGAAAGACGACGGTGACGCCCGTCGAGTCGGCGAGTTGGAGGAAAGGACCGCGGGTGAGCGTCACCGCGTGGGCAGCCGTCGCGAGGAGCGTGAGGGAGAGCAGGAGCCGCAGAGCGTGCAGGAGTCTACTCACAGTGCCAGCGCAGGCCGCCCTCTTCGACGTCCACCAGCCCGCGCAGCCGCGCATCCCCCCGGGGCTCGAGCGGGTGGACCAGCTTCCGCTCGGTGACCTCGAGGAGTGCGCCGGGGAGGTCTTGCGCCAGCTCACGCTCGACGATGGCGAGATCGCAGGGCGGAGGCGCCGACTTCAGACGTTCAAGCTGAGCACCGGCCTGCAGCGCAGCGCGCCCCAGCTGGTCGAGCGTCGCCAACACGCCCAGCCGTCCTTCGCTCAGCGCGACCTCGGCCTCGAGCACGGCCACCCTGCCCCGTTCTTCCGCGAGGCCACGCGAGAAGAACGAGGGCGGAGGCGGCGTCCACCGCGGAGTCGCCAGCACCAGCGCGCGCTCGAGCCCGGGGAACTCGGAGGTGGTCATCCCTTCCCACTCGCACTGGGCGCCGTCGAGACGCAGCCGCCAGCGGCTGATGAGCCAGCGCAGGGGCGCCAGGTGTTCGAGCGTGTCGCGGCAACCCGGCGTGGTGCCGGCGAACTTCACCCGGACGACCCCGGGCTCGACGAACACCTGCGCCGTGACGCCGTGTTCGCGAAGGAAGGCCGCGACGTCGATCGACTCGCGCAGCGCGGTCCACGCGAGGCGCTGCTGCGCGCTGCTCGCTTCGACTTCCGCGCGATGGGTCTCGAGGTCGCCGAGTTCAGCCTGGCGCCGTTCGAGCGCGGCCCGGTGTTCGGCCCAGGCGCGCAGCTCGGCCGTCTCTCCGCAGGCGAGGCACAGCCACGAGAGCAGGGCGATGCGCCTGACCCCGGCGGCTCGCGGTGTCACGGCCGCCGTCCGAAGTGGAACGTGAGGTAGTCATCGCGCTCGCCGCGCTTCGTGGCGTCACTCCCCGCCTCCGCGACCAGCGCCTGCGCGCGCCGAACCACGGCCACCGCTCCGTCGAGCGAGACCTCGCCCTCGCGCAACGCACCGAAGAGCAGGCACTCATACCGCCGACACGCGAGCGGGCGCTGCCCATAGACCTGGCACACGGTGCCGCAGAGCGCCGCGCACCGCTGCGGAACGTGGCGCCCGCCCTGCTCGTTGGTGACGACCCGCAGGCTGAGCTCGGGAACGATTTCGCCGACGCCGAGCGGCACGCGGGTGAAGAGGCTCCCGTCGCAGCACAGCCCGCACGACTGACACAGCACCTCGAGCGACATCGCACCGACCGTAGCTGATGCCTCGTCGTTCGGGTCGGGCCCGTGTTGTCTGGCACAGTGCGGCCGATGCGGTCCCTGCTCGCGCCCCTCGCCCCTCCGTACGACCCGCTGGAGTGGGATCGCCTGCCATTCCCCGAGAAGTGCCGGCTCGCGTGCCAGTCGTGGGCGCTGCAGGGGTATGGCTCGCCGCTGAGCGTGGTGGCGCTGTACGCGGTGAAGGTCTCGCTCTACGTCGCCGCGTGGCTGGGCTTCTGCCAGCTCTCGCCCTCGCTGGGCCCGGTGAGCGAGGTGAGTCGCTGGTGGCTCGAGCCGCTCGCATTTCAGAAGGCCATCCTCTGGAGCCTGTGCTTCGAGTCACTCGGCTTCGGGTGCGGGAGCGGGCCGCTCACCGGCCGCTACCTCCCTCCGATCGGCGGCTTCCTCTACTTCCTGCGACCGGGCACGACGAAGCGCTCGCTGTTTCCTGCGCTGCCAGTGCTCGGTGGGCATCGGCGCAGCTGGCTCGACGTGGCGCTGTATGCCGCGCTGCAGGTCAGCCTCGTGCGCGCGCTGATCGCTCCGACGCTCGAGCCCGCGATGCTGTGGCCGCTGGTGGTGTTGCTCCCGCTGTTGGGGGTGATGGACCAGACGATCTTCCTCGCCGCCCGCGCCGAGCACTACCTCACGACGGTGCTGTGTTTCCTCTTCGCGGGAAACTGGATCGCCGGCGCGAAGGCCGTGCAGCTCGCGCTGTGGTTCTGGGCCGGCGTCTCGAAGCTCAACCACCACTTCCCCGCGGTGATCGGGGTGATGATGAGCAACAGCCCGGTGATGCGCTTCGGGTTCATTCGCCGGCGCATGTACCGCGCGTACCCCGACGACCTCCGCCCCTCGACGCTCGCCACGTGGATGGCCCACGCCGGCACTGCGCTCGAGCTCACCGTGCCGCTGGTGCTCGGGCTCGCCTCTGGCGGCGACGCCACGCTGGTCGGCATCATGATGATGTTGATGCTGCACGGCTTCATCACCAGCTCGGTGCCGATGGGCGTGCCCATCGAGTGGAACGTGATGGTGGTCTACGGCGGCTTCTTCCTGTGCTTCCGGAACGCGGGGGTGAGCGTCTTCTCTGCCGGCCCGCCGATGCTGGTGGTGCTCGCGATCGCGCTGATCGTCGTGCCGCTGGTGGGCAACGTCGCGCCCCGGTGGATCTCGTTCCTGCTGTCGATGCGGTACTACGCGGGCAACTGGGCCTACAGCGTGTGGCTCTTCAAGGGCGCCTCGCGCCGGAAGCTCGAGCGGCTCACCACGAGCGCCCCGTGGCCGATGGAGCAGTTGCTGCACGTCTACGACCGCCCCACGACCGTCGGGCTGCTCGGGAAGGTGGTGGCGTTCCGCGCGATGCACCTGCACGGGCGGCTGCTGCAGCTCGTGCTCCCGAGGGCCGTCGAGCGCGTGGAAGACTACGAGTGGGCGGAGGGCGATCTCGTCGCGGGCACCGTGCTCGGCTGGAACTTCGGCGACGGACACCTGCACGACGAGGGATTACTGGGCGCGGTGCAGTCGCAGTGCGGCTTCGAAGAGGGCGAGCTGCGCTGCATCTTCGTGGAGTCGCAGCCGATCTTCGGGAAGACGCTCGCGTGGCGGGTGGTGGACGCGAAGAGCGGCGAGCGGGCGCACGGAGAGACCGAGGTCGCCGTGCTGCGCGAGTTGCAGCCGTGGCCCAGCTGAGGGCTCAGGCGCGCTTCAGCCGCCACACGCGCGCGGGGCGATCGACGACGCTGTCCCACGCGGGGAGCGGAGGCACCGCGTAGGTCGCGATGCACTCGAGGGCCGCGAGGGGGAGGAACGAGCGACCGGGATCTCCGATGCGGATCTCCGCGCCCCGGGCGTGCAGCGTGCGCAGCCAAGCCTCGACCCGTCGCGAGAGCTCGGCCTGGTAGAAGACGTCGCCCACCAGCACCACGTCCCACCCCGCGTCGGTGCCGATGACGTCGCGCGCGGTGGAAGGCAACGAGACGCCGTTGAGCTCCGCGTTCTCGTCCACGGCCGCGAGGGCGAAGAGGTCGAGCTCGGTCGCCAGCACCTCGGACGCGCCCGCGCGCAGGGCAGCGATGGCGCTGACCCCACACCCCGAGGCGAAGTCGAGCACGCGCCGGCCCCGCACCAACTCCGGCCCGTCGAGCACGAGGCGCGCGAGGGCGAGGCCTCCTGGCCAGGCGTGCGCCCAGAACGGAGGCGGCTGGACGCAGCCCTCGAGGCGCTCGGTCGCTTCCCACGGGGCGATGGGCTCGGGAGCCAGCCGCAGACGGAGCTCGGGGCACAGCGGCGCTTCGAGGATCTCCGTCACGCTCTTCACCAGCGCTCGCCGCATCACCGCGCCGCCCTATTCACAACGAGCGCCCGGCGCCACCGCTGTCGCGACGTCCGCTACGCTCTTGCCATGTCGCTCACCATCAAGCTCGTCCGCCACGGCCAGTCGCGCGCCAACGTCGGCGAAGTCGACGCGAAAGATGTCGGTGATTACACCATCGAGTTGACCGCAAGCGGCCACGAGCAGGCCCGCGCGGTCGGCGCGTCGCTGGGCCGCGCGTACCTCGAAGACGCGCTCATCTACTGCTCGCCGTACACGCGCACCCGGCAGACGCTGCGCAGCATCCTCGAGGGGGCCGGCGTGCCCGACGCCCGGGTCTACGAAGATCCCCGGCTGCGCGAGGTCGAGCACGGCTACGCCGAGTACGACGCTCAGGAGACCCGCCGTCGCACGCACGGCTGGTTCTATTATCGCTTCGAAGGCGGAGAGAGCCCCGCCGACTGCTTCGATCGCACCTCGTCATTCCTCGAGTCGCTGATGCGCCAGGTCGAACGCAAGGGCGCCCAGCACGTGCTGATCGTCACCCATGGCCTCACCATCCGCTGCTTCGCGATGCGCTACCTGCACCTCACGGTGGAGCAGTTCGACGAGCTGGCGAACCCCAACAACTGCGACGTGGTCACCATCGCCGAGAAGGCGTCTCTCGAGTCGCCAGGCTGGGTGACGGGAAACTGGGGGCTCACCGGCCTGGCGCGGCGCCTGCCGGATGCGTGATGCGGGCCTCGCCGAACGACACACGTCAGTGAAATCCGCTCTCGAGAAACCTTTCTGACGGCACGGATCCGCGGCGCGGAAGTGCCTCGAAAACGCGCGAGCACGCGAGGCAACTCGGCTACACGCGCGCCTCGTGACCCGACTGCTGTTGCTCCTCGCTCTCTGCGGCTCCGGCGCCCTCGCACAGACCCTCACCAGGCCGCCGACGCTGATCAAACACGTCGAGCCGGCGACGGGCGACGCGGGCGTCATCAGCGGCACCGTGGTGATGGAGGTCGACCTCAGCCCCGACGGCAAGGTGCTCGCCGTGAAGGTGGTGAGCGGGCTCAGCCCCGAGCTCGACGCCGCGGCGGTCGAGGCGATCAAGCAGTTCGAGTTCACCCCGGCGGAGATCGACCACCAGCCCGCGGCGGTGCGCCTTCAATACGCGCTGACCTACGACGCGCCGACCCCGCTGGTGGCGACGGTCATCGACGCGGGCACGCCCACGGTGAACCTGCTGGGCGTGCTGCGCACCGCGGGAACGCGCGAGCCCGTGCCGGCCGCCGCGATCACCGTCGGGGAGCAGTCGACCCTCAGCACCGAGAGCGGTGAATTCGAGCTGCTCGACGTGCCCGCGGGTGAAGTGAACGTCGTCGTCACCGCCCCGGGCTACGAGCGCTTCGAGTCGAAAGAGACCATCCGCCGCGACGAGCGCACCGAGGTCACCTACTACGTCAAGCCCACCGGCGTGCCCTCGCTCGAGACCGTCGTGCGCTCCGACAAGGAACGCCGCGAAGTCACGCAGGTGAAGCTGACCCGCCTCGAGCTGCGCCAGGTCGCCGGCACGCAGGGCGACGCCTTCAAGGTGCTCCAGTCGCTGCCGGGCGTGGCGCGCGCGGCGTTCGGCTCGGGGGCTCTGGTGGTGCGCGGCAGCAAGTCGTGGGACAGCCGGGTGTACGTCGACGAGATCTCCGTGCCGCAGCTCTTCCACTTCGCCGGCCTGTCCGCGACGTTCAACGCGGCGACCATCGAGAGCATCACCTTCCAGCCGGGCAACTGGGGCGCGAGCTACGGCCGCTCGATCGGCGGGCTGGTGCAGGCCGAGGTGCGCTCGCCCTCGAAGTCGGGCTTCCACGGCTACGTCGACGTCTCGACCTTCGATCTCTCGGCGATGGCCGAGAGCCCGGTGTCCGACAAGTGGAGCGTGTCGATCGCCGGCCGCCGCGGGCTGGCCGACGTGACGCTGCCGCTGGCGATCAAGGCCTTCGCCGGCAAGGCC